>JBDKIJ010000303.1:0-3724 GCA_039797155.1 Gemmatimonadota bacterium
ACGATTTCGAATTCGCCCCGGTGGACGGCGTGACCGGGTATGACATTCTCGCGGAGTCGTCCGATCCTGCGCTGGTCAAGCTGGAAGTCGACCTCTATTGGGCGGTGAAGGGGGGACGCGACCCGCTGTCCATCGTGAGTCGCTGGCCGGGGCGTGTGGTGGCGTGCCACGTCAAGGACGCAGGCCCGCCGCCGGAGCACGCGATGCGCGATGTCGGTGCCGGCACCATCGAGTTCCCACGCATCCTTGCGGCCGGCCGCGCCGCTGGCTTGCGCCATTGGTTCATTGAGCACGACAATCCGGCCGATCCGGTCGCCTCGGTGACCGCCAGTGCGGCGGTCATGAAAGGATACTGAGCAGGCTCCATCGCTTCTCGACGATTCCGTTTCCCCTCCCTCCGAACAGATCGATGCGCGAACAACCCCGACGTCCTGAGTACGACGTCTGCATTGTCGGATCCGGCGCCGGTGGCGCCATGACGGCCTATGAACTCACGCGGCAGGGTGCGCGCGTGGTGATGCTGGAGGCGGGGGCCTGGTGGGACAACACCAAGGACTCGGCGATGCTCAAGATGCCGTACGATACGCCGCTCCGCGGTGGCAGCACGGCGGAACGTCCCTTCGGCGAACATGATGCCTGTATCGGTGGCTGGGACATCGCCGGCGAGCCCTACACGATCGCGCAGGGGTCGCAGCCATTCCGCTGGTGGCGTGGCCGCATGCTGGGCGGGCGCACGAATCACTGGGGCCGTATCTCGCTCCGTTTCGGGCCACGCGACTTCAAGGGGAAGTCGTACGACGGGCTCGGTGACGATTGGCCGATCGGTTACGACGACATCAAGCCGTACTACGATCGCGTCGATCGATTGGTCGGCATCTTCGGGAGTCGTGAAGGGCTTGAGAATCACCCCGACGGAGAATTCCAGCCCGCGCCGGCCCCGCGTTGTTGGGAACGGCTGGTGCAGAAGGCGGCGAAAAAGCAGGACGTACTCTGCATTCCGTCGCGCCTCTCCATCATCACGAAGCCGCTCGGCAACCGCGCCCCCTGCCACTACTGCGGGCAGTGCAATCGCGGGTGCATGTCCAATTCCAATTTCACGGCACCGAACGTCCTGCTGTTCCCCGCCATGAAAACGGGGCGACTCACCATCATCACGAACGCCATGGCGCGTGAAGTAACGGTGAACGAGGCGGGCTTGGCGACCGGCGTGAGCTACGTCGACAAGAAGTCGGGACGCGATGAGCATGTGAAGGCGCGCGTGGTGGTGCTCGCGGCATCCAGTCTCGAGTCGAGCCGGATCCTGCTCAATTCGAAGTCGTCGCGTTTCCCGCAGGGACTCGGAAATTCGAGCGGCGTGGTCGGGCGGTACATCACCGACTCCACGGGGACCGATGTCGCGGGCTATATCCCGGCCATGGAAGGGATGCCGCGCCACAACTGCGATGGCGTCGGGGGCGGCCATGTGTACATGCCCTGGTGGCTCGACAACAGCAAGCTCGATTTCCCGCGTGGCTACCACATCGAAGTGTGGGGCGGCTTCTCCATGCCCAGCTACGGCTTCATGGGCGGGATACAGCGCTATCCCGATGGTGGCGGTTATGGCGCGTCACTCAAGGAGAGCTACCGGAAGTATTGGGGCACCACGGTCGGCTTCTCTGGGCGTGGCGAGATGATTCCCAACGACAAGAGCTACGCGGATCTCGATCCGGAGAAGAAGGATCAGTGGGGGATTCCGGTACTGCGCTTCCACTGGCAGTGGTCGGATTACGAGTACAATCAGGTCCGCCACATGCAGCAGACCATGCGTGGGCTCGTCGAGGCGATGGGCGGCAAGATCTTCAATGCGATGCCGACCAAGGAGCAGGGGTACGGCATCGCGGCGGGCGGCCAGATCATTCACGAGCTGGGTACCGTACGCATGGGCAACGATGCGAAGACGTCGGCGCTGAACGCCAACTGTCAGGCGTGGGATTGCAAGAATCTGTTCGTCGCTGATGGCGGACCATTCGTGTCCCAGTGCGACAAGAATCCGACGTGGACGATTCTGGCGTTGGCCATGCGGACGTCCGAATACATCACGCAGCAGCGCAAGGCGGGGGCCCTCTGATGGAACGCCGTGACCTGATGAAGATGCTGGCGACCATGCCCATGGGCGCCTTGGCGCTGTCGCACAGTGAGATCGCCGACGCGGCCGAGCACGTGCACAAGCTGATGGATGAGCGCGAGCAGAGTGTGCCGCCCAAGCCGTATGTGCCGAAGTGGTTTCAGCCGCTCGAGTGGCGCACGGCGCGTGTACTGGCCGATATCGTGTTCCCGCGCGATGCGGTGTCCGGCAGTGCGACCGACGCCGGAGTGCCCGAGTTCCTCGACTACGTCGTGGTCTACTATCCCGGACATCAGCCCCGCATGCGGGAAGGGCTCGGCTGGATCAACGCGGAGTCGCGAACACGGTTCGGCGTGCTGTTCCCCGATGCCAAGCCGGCGCAGCGCACTGCCATTGTGGAAGACATCGCGTGGCCGGCCAAGGCCAAGCCGGAGCACATGCCAGGCGTCCGGTTCTTCAACGCGTTTCGTGACTTGTGCGCCGGTGGCTTCTACACCAGCCGTATCGGTGTGAAGGACATCGGCTACATGGGGAACGTGCCGCAGGCGGCGTGGAGCGGATGCCCGGCGCCAGCCCGCAAGCAGCTCGGCGTCGAGTGATGCGGCGATCCTTGCGCAGGCTTCCAGGTCGCCTGGTACTTGCTGGGGGGCTAGCCCTCGCGGCTGCGCGAGCACCAGTCCACGCACAGCGTTTACCGGTGTCACCCGCGGTGCGCCCCTATGTGGCGATCGACACGCCGATCGTCGCGCTGACGAACGTGCGTGTTATTGACGGGACCGGGAGTGCGCCACGCAATGGCCAGACGGTGATCATTCGCGACGGCCGCATCGACGCACTGGGCCCAGCCGCGCAGACGGCGATTCCAGCGGGCGCAGTGATTGTTGATCTCGCGGGCAAGAGCATCATCCCGGGATTGGTCATGGTGCATGAGCACCTGTACTATCCCGTGGGGAGCGGGACGTACGCCAACCTGACAGAGAGTTTTTCTCGGCTGTATCTCGCGGGTGGCGTCACCAGCATGCGCACCGGCGGTAACATGAATGGCTTCGCCGAATTGCTGGTGGCGCAGTCCACGGCCCGCGGTGATAAGCCCGGCCCGTGGATCGATGCGACGGCGCCCTATCTCGAAGGGCCGGGGATGGGGTTCAATCAAGTGATCCCACTCCGCGATACGAGTGACGCACGGGCGCTGGTGAACTATTGGGCCGATCGCGGCGCCACGTCGTTCAAGGCGTACATGAACATCACGCGTGATCAGCTACGCGTAGCGGCCGATGCGGCGCATCAGCGCGGGCTGCGGATCACGGGGCATCTCTGCTCGGTCACGTATCGAGAGGCGGCCGACGCGGGCATCGATGATCTCGAGCATGCGTTCTTTTCGATGAACGATTTCGTGCCGAACAAGCCGGCCGATCGTTGTGTTGGACGTGGCGGTGCCGCCACGCAGAGCATGGCGTCGCTGGATCCCGAGAGCCCGGAGGTGCAGGCGCTCTTCCGTCATCTCATCGAGAAAAAGGTCGCTGTCACGAGTACGCTCACCATTTTCGAGACGTTCACGCCTGGGCGCCCTTTGCCGCGCGGGCTCGACGTCCTGCTCCCTCTGTTGCGCGATGACTACGA
>JBDKIJ010000304.1:0-5075 GCA_039797155.1 Gemmatimonadota bacterium
CACGAGGTACCCGGGGCCGGCGAAGGCCAGCAGCTTCCGGAACCACGTCGACCCATTCACCTCGACCGAGCGGTGTACCTCAGAGAGCGACGGCGCGAGACGCGCCCGGCGCCATCCGGATTCCTGTGGGGGTGGATCGGTATGCAAACCAGCCATGCCGAATATTTAGGTGATCCTAAACTTTATGCAATGGTCCACAAAAAAGTGCCGGACCCGTTCAGCCGAGCCCGGCACTTTCATCTCATTGGTGTGGCTCAGCGGGCGACGGCGACCCCGTCCCGGCGGGGGTCCGCGATGCCGATTTGCGTCCCGTTGGGGCGGACATACACCCCATGGACGCCGCCAAACATGATGTCGCCGACACGGCTGAGCGGCGTATATCCTCGCTGCACCAGCGCGCTGTAGACCCCCGTCGTGAAGCCATTCTCAACTTCGACGTCCTTCTGACCGGCTGCGGCATAAATGCGCGGCGCCGCGATCGCCATGAAGGGGTCCTCGCCGAAGGCGAGCATCCGCAACGTGACCTGCGTAATGGCCGGCTGGATGTACTGCGAACCCGCTGCGCCAATCACCAGGCGCACCTGGTCTCCCTCCAACACCATCGTCGGAGACATCGTCGAATTCGCGTACCGGTTCATGCCGCGCGTGCGCGCATCAAAGTTGCCGCCGGCCGAGTTGAGGAAGAACCCGTCGGTGTACACCCCCGACCCGAAGAGCACGCCGACCGTGGTCGTGGCCGAGACGGCGTTGCCGTTCCCATCGACGACGGCGAGATGCGACGTGAAGCTGTGGGTTTCCTCGGGTTCATTCACGGACGTTGAGACGTTTGCAGCCGCAGCCTCATCACGCCCCGTGCTCATGCCGGTGGTGGCAACAGCGGGATACGGGTTCCACCGCGTGCATGCATCCGGCCCCGACGCCGTATCGAACGGCCAGGCATCACCCGCCCGCGCGGAGTCGGCAAAGGCGCCCCCCACCATGCCGGCGCGCTGCCTCGCAAACTCCGGATGCGAGACGCCGCGTGCGGGAACGCGCATCACCAACGGATCCCCACGGAAGCGATTCGCATCGGCTCCGGCCAACCGCAGGATGTCGGCCATCTTAGCTACGGCCTCACCCTGTTCCGTGAACCCGCCCGCCTGCGTCACGCCGGAGGCCTCCGCCATCTGCAACATCTGCAGCACGGACGAGCCACCCATTGGCGGTGGGGCACCCAACACGGTGTATCCGCGCCACGCGGTGCACAGCGGCCGCATCCGCGTGACCGGATACGTGGACATGTCGCGCACGGTAATGAGTCCGCCGAGCGCCTGCACCTTGGACGCCAAGCGGGTCGCAATGCCTCCGGTATAGAACGCCGCGCGCCCACCGTCGCGAATCGCGAGAAGTGTCGCCGCGAGCTCCGGCTGGACCAGCTTGTCGCCGGGACGCAGTGCCACCCCCTTCGGCATGAAGCGCACGGCAGCGAGCGAATCGGCCATGAGCTTCTCGCGTGACGACACAATGGTGCGGGCGAGCAGCGGCGACACGATGAATCCGTCGCGTGCCAGTCGGATCGCCGGGGCCATCACCTGTGCCAACGGCAGCGTCCCCCATGCCGCGTGCGCATCGAGCAACCCGGCCACCATCCCCGGTGTCGCGGCGCCACGGCCCATACGGCGCGTGCGCGCGGTATCCGCCTGGCCCCACGCAGGATCCTCACCGGCACGCGGATAGAAGGACAGATGCTCGACCGCCTTGCGTCGCGCATCGTAGAACGTCATGGCGCCGCCACCACCCAATCCGGTTTGCGAGACATCGGTCACCGAGAGTGCGAAGGCCGTCGCCACGAAGGCGTCTACGGCATTGCCGCCAAGCCGCAGCACCTCAGCCCCTGCGGCCGCCGCGTCCGGGTGGGACGCTGACACCATGCCACCGCGTCCTTCCACGCGCTTCCCCGCCATCGGCGACAGCATCGTGGGCGTGGCAGTTGGCGTACAGCCGGCAAGAACCAGCCCGGCAACGAGCAGAGCGATGGGACGAACGCGCATGGTGGACATCATGACGGGAAATGGAGGGATCGCGGTAAAACCCGCTATGGGCGGAAAATCGAGAATGGCCTAGGGTTCAAAGAGCGACAGCAGTTGCCGAACGATGCGCTCGGTCAATCCCCAAACGATGTGCTCATCGACGCGAAAGCCGGGGAATCGTGCACGCGCACCATTGATCGTCATTACATGCTCGGCCTGCGTGTCCTCATGTTGCAGGACACGCAGCGGGACCCAATAGGTGGCCGCCACTTCATGTGACGGCACCAGCGTGACATCGGGCGCAACGACCGCCACGAACGGGCGGATGATGATCGGTGGCAGCTGCGGACTGCGCGGCGCGAGATCATCGAGGCGACCGAGGACGTGCCCGTGACGGAGATCGAGCGCGAGCTCCTCGTAGGTCTCCCGGATTGCCGTCATCTCGAGTGACGCATCCGTCGGCTCATGTCGCCCTCCCGGAAACGCCATGTGCCCGCTCCAGGGATCCCCCTCATGCTCCGCGCGCTTGATGAACAGCACCTCCGGGTGGGCGTCGACCACACGGAACACCGCCGCGACCGCAGCACAGCGGCTCTCCGCCTGTACCGCCGCGTCGGTCCACGCGCGTGACGACAGACGCTCCGTCAGCCGGACGAGGTCCGGATGTCGCAAGGCGGATGCGAGAGGCACGGTCGTCACGCGCAACGCAACATCAGGCGCTCACCGCGCCACCGGAGGCCACCCAATCACGGAAGCCGCCGGCCAGCGACGCGACGTTCGTGTAGCCCATCTCTTCCAGCGTACGAGCAGCCAACGCCGAACGATTCCCGCTGGCGCACATCAGCACGACGCGCGCATCACGCGGCACCTTGGCCTCGATCTGGCTCTCGAGCACACCACGGCCGATGTACTCGGCCGGCGTGGCATGACCAAGACTCCATTCGTTCTGCTCACGGATATCGATGAGAACGATGGATTCGCCACGGGCGAGCTGATCCTGGACTTCACGCGCCGTGACTTCAGTGATAGCCGCCTTGGCTTCGGCGATGAGTTGCTGGGCAGTCTTCATGGATCGAATGGGCGAAGGAGAAAAGAGTGAGTACCGCGTGGCGTACCGTGGATTACCGGGTCAATCGATTGGCGCGCGCGATGTAGGCCTCGCGCAGCTGCAAGGTGACCGGGCCGGCGTGCCCTGTCGCGACCGTCCGCTCATCGATACGGGTGACCGGCAGGACGAAACTCGTGGCGCTCGTCATGAAGCACTCATCGGCGGCGCACGCCTGATCCACCGTGAAGGCGCGCTCCACCACCGGGATGCCGGCTTCCCGCGCAAGTTCGAGCACGACATCCCGCGTAATGCCGGCGAGGATATCCGCTGACGTAGGCCGCGTATGCACCGCCCCGTCGCGCACGATCCAGAGATTGCTGGATCCACCTTCGGTGACCACGCCATCCTCGTGCATCATCGCCTCGAACGCCCCAGCGGCACGCGCCGCCTGTTTGGCGATCACCTGCGCCAGCATGGCCGTGCTCTTGATGTCGCAACGCAGCCAGCGCTGATCCGGTACGACGTGAAGCCGAATACCCGCCGCGTTCGGATCCTCGCGCATCGATTTCGGACGCGTGAACGCAAACGCCGTCGGCTTCGGGGCAGACGGAAAAGGGAAGTCCCGCTCGGCAGCACCACGCGTGACCTGCAGATACACGAGACCCTCGTCGATACCGTTCTGCGTCGCGAGCGCCTGCATGACGTCGAGCCAGGTCGCCGAGTCGTACGGCGCCGGCAGACTGATCTCGCGCTGGGACCGCTCGAGCCGCACGAGATGCCGATCGGCATCAAGCAGACGGCCATTCACGACCGCGGCGACTTCGTAGACACCATCGCCGAACAGCAGCCCTCGATCGAAGATGGAAACGGAAGCCTGATCCTCAGGAAGAAACGCGCCATTGATCCAGCAGGTACGCATAGCGAGCGAAGTGGGGGGAATCGGAGAGCACGCACTCACCGCAACAGCGGCCACATCCCGATGGCCGCACCCGTCAGCAGGACCCACCCCGTCCCGATGCGGGTCAGGATGAGGACGGCCGACGCTCCCCCAAAGATAGCCACGGAGACCGGCGCTGCGCGGATGCCATGCACCATGACCGCGACGACCCCGGCCATCAGGGCAAAGGACACCCCATTGACGGCATCGAGGGCGGCGGACCACACCGTGTGCTGTCGAAGCCGGACGACGTACGGAGCGGTAGCCGCCGCGGCCACGAAGGCGGGGGCAAAGATACCGACCGTTGCAGCGAGCGCCCCGGCATGTCCTGCCAGCAGATAGCCAACGAAGGTCGCGGCAGAAAAGACCGGACCGGGTGTCACTTGCCCGATGGCGATCGCGTCGAGCAACTGGGCATCCGTCAGCGCGCCAAGACGCGTACCGAACTCGGCGCGGAGAAAGCTGAGCAGCACGTACCCGCTCCCGAACAGCACGCTCCCGATCCGCAGAAACGCCACCAGGATCATCCACGGTGTCACCGCGGCGGTAGCCGCAACCGTGCCCACCGCCAGCACCGGCAGCAGCGGCGCACTCGCGATCGGCACCAACACCCCGCGCGGCTTCTCCTCCGGATCACTTGGAACCAACTCGTCGGACGCGGATCGCGACATACGCGACGTCCGGACGAGACCAACGCCGAAGCCGACAGCCACCGCAATGCCGACGAGCAGCATCTCGGAGACTCCGATCAGCTGACCAACGATGGCCAGCGCGCCCAGCAGACCGGCCCACCAGGTGCGTACGAGACTGCGGTGCAAACGCCAGAGGGCCTGTACGATCACTGCGAGAATGACGGGCTGCATTCCCGTGAGTGCAGCCTGAACTTCGAGGCGGGCCCCCACGGCACCATATCCCCACGCGATGCCCCACACCAGCGCGACTGCTGGCAGGATGAAGCAGATCCCGGCAACCCAGAATCCGGGCCATCCGGCGCGCTGGGAGCCAAGGTGCATCGCCAACTCGGAGGAGTTGGGACCGGGGATGAGCTGCGTCGCGCCCACCAGATCGGCAAAAGTCTCGC
>JBDKIJ010000305.1:0-2756 GCA_039797155.1 Gemmatimonadota bacterium
GATAGCCGCGTCTCCGGGCCGATGTTCACGCGTATCGTGCACGGGGCGCTCGAGTCGGTTGGCTGCACCGTCATCGACATCGGGATGGCGCCGACGCCGACCATTCAGCTGGCCGTCGAGCATCATCACGCGGCCGGCGGCCTCGGCATTACAGCGTCGCATAATCCGATCGAGTGGAACGCCCTCAAATTCATCGGTCCGTCGGGTCTCTTCCTGTCTGCAGACGAAGGGGCCGAGATGCGTGCGCTATTGGAGACGGGGATCCCGCGCGCCACGTGGGATCAGTTGGGACATGTGGAGCGCGATGATGAGGCCGTGGCCCGTCACATCGCTCAGGTGCTGGCACTCCCGTATCTCGACGTCGAGGGAATCCGCTCGCGCCGCTTCAAGGTGGCTCTCGATTGTTGTCACGGCGCGGGGAGCGTGATCATGCCGGCGCTGCTGACCGAGCTGGGATGCGAGGTCTACGCGATCAACATGGAGCCGGATGGCCGCTTTCATCGCCCGCCCGAGCCCATCGCCGACAATCTCGGGGAGCTGGAAGCCCTCGTGAAGAACACCGGGGCCGACATTGGGTTCGCGACCGATCCGGATGTCGACCGGTTGGCGCTCGTACTCGATGATGGCCGCGCGCCCGGCGAGGATTACACGCTCGCCTTCGCGGCGCGCACCGTCTTGCGGCATCGCCGCGGACCGGTGGTGACGAATCTGTCCACGAGCAAGGTGGTATCGGATGTTGCCGATGCGGCTGGCGTCCCATTCCACTTCGCCAAGGTCGGCGAGGTCAATGTCGCGCTGGCGATGCGTGATGCCGGGGCGACGATCGGCGGTGAAGGCAATGGTGGTGTCATTCTTCCCGAGATGCACTTGGGGCGTGACGCGCCGGTTGGTGCGGCGCTGATGCTGCAGCTGATGCACGAGGAGGGGCGCCCCTTGTCGCAGCTTGTCGCGGAGCAGCCCCGTTATGTCATCGTGAAGGACAAGCTCGACCGCCCGGATGCGCCGCTGGATACGGTGTATGCGGCACTGCGCACGGCTTTTGCCGACGCCAAGGCCGATACGCAGGACGGCCTGCGCCTCGACTGGCCGGATCGGTGGGTGCATCTCCGTCCGTCCGGTACCGAGCCCATCGTCCGCGTCATCGCGGAAGCTCCGTCTGACGCCGAGGCCCGGGTGTTGATCGCCCAGGCGCGTGAACCGCTCGCGGCGCTGGTCTGAGTCTGTCGATGCGTCTCTCCCTTTTGCCCTGAACGCCCATGTGCGGAATTGTTGGTTACGTCGGCTCGCGGATCGCGACTCCCATGCTCATCGATGGGCTCAAGCGTCTCGAGTATCGCGGCTATGACTCGGCCGGAATTGCGATCATGAACGGACACGGGGTGGAAACGCGCCGTGCGGCCGGCAAGATCGCACGGCTCGAAACGGTAATTGCCAACGATCCCTGCGAGGGGACGGTGGGGATCGCGCATACGCGCTGGGCGACCCACGGGCCGCCAAACGAGACGAACGCGCATCCGCATCTGAGTCAGGATGGCACCATCGCCGTCGTCCACAACGGGATCATCGAAAACGCCACGGTGCTGAAGGCGGGACTCGAGGCGCGCGGCTACGTGTTCAAGTCGGATACCGACACGGAGGTCCTCGCGCATCTCGTGGAAACGGCCTATGCCGGCAACCTCGAGGCCGCCGTGATCGAGGCGCTGCGTCAGGTGGATGGGACCTACGGCATCGCCGTGCTGTCGAGCAAGGAGCCGGGCAAGATCGTGGCGGCCCGCAAGGGGAGCCCGCTACTGATCGGCATCGGCGACGGCGAGTTCTTTGTAGCATCCGACGCGTCAGCCATTCTCCAGCATACGCGTCATGTGGTGTATCTCGATGACGGGGATATTGCCATTGTCACGCGTGACGGCTACAAGGTGCTCGATCTCGATGCCGTGGCGCTCGAAAAGCCGGTAACGCGCATCGACTGGGATCTCGCGCAAATCGAGCGGGGCGGCTATCCGCACTTCATGCTCAAGGAGATCTTTGAGCAGCCCACCACCATCGGCAACACGATGCGCGGGCGCCTCATCCTCGAGGAGGGATTCTCGAAGCTGGGCGGGCTCAATATCTCGAAGGAAGACCTCCTCGCCATCGACAACATCATCATCACGGCGTGCGGCACGAGCTGGCACTCGGCGCTCATTGGTGAGATGATGATCGAGGAACTGTGCCGTATTCCGGTCGAAGTCGAATACGCCTCGGAATTCCGGTATCGCAATCCGATCGTCACGCCACGGACCTTGTGCATCGTGATCTCGCAGTCCGGCGAGACGGCGGATACGCTGGCGGCCATGCGAGAGGCCAAGCGGCGCGGCGCGCGTACGCTCGGATTGGTGAATGTCGTCGGGTCCACGATTGCCCGCGAGGATGATGGCGGGATCTACCTGCACGCGGGGCCGGAAATCGGCGTGGCCTCGACCAAGGCCTTCACCAGTCAGGTGGTGGCGCTCGCGCTGTTCACGCTCAAGCTGGCCCGCCTCCGAGACCTCAGCGTGGAACGCGGCCGACAGATCGCGCAGGCCCTTGATGCCCTCCCGCAGCAGGTCCAGTCGATTCTCGACCGCGCAGAGGAGATCGAGACGCTGGCTGATGAATTCAAGCGTGCGTCGAACTTCCTGTACCTCGGTCGCGGCTACAACTTCCCGGCCGCCCTCGAAGGGGCACTCAAGCTCAAGGAAATTTCGTACATCCACGCCGAAGGGTATCCCGCGGCG
>JBDKIJ010000306.1:0-2569 GCA_039797155.1 Gemmatimonadota bacterium
ATGCGATTCTTGCCGCCCTTTTCATTCCATCTGGATCAGCAGGAGGCTGCGAGCGTCATGACCGATCATCTCAAGTTTTACATTGACGGACAGTGGGTTGACCCGATCGGAACCGCTACCCTGGACGTCATCAATCCGGCCACGGAAGAGTCCATCGGTCGCATCGCGATGGGTAATGCGGAAGACGTCAACCGCGCCGTGTCGGCCGCGCGTCGTGCATTCGAGAGCTTTTCCCGCACCAGCAAGGCAGAACGTATTGCGCTGCTCGAGCGCATCATCGAGGTGTACAAGAAGCGCATACCCGATCTGGCCGCGGCGATCTCCGATGAAATGGGCGCTCCGCTCAAACTGGCGGGTGCAGCCCAGGCGCCCTCCGGTCTTGGTCATTTCATGAGCACGCTCGACGTGCTGCGCGCGTACGAGTTCGAGGAAGATATCGGCACCAGCCACGTCATTCGCGAGCCGGTCGGCGTGTGCGGACTGATCACGCCGTGGAACTGGCCGATCAATCAGATCGCCTGCAAGGTGGCGCCGGCGCTCGCCGTGGGTTGCACGATGGTGCTGAAGCCCTCGGAAGTGGCGCCGGTCAACGCGATCATTTTTGCGGAAATTCTGCACGAAGCCGGCGTGCCGGCTGGCGTGTTCAACCTGGTCAACGGTGACGGTCCCTCGGTGGGTGCCGTGCTGTCGAGCCACCCGGATGTCGACATGATGTCTTTCACGGGCTCCACCCGCGCCGGGATCGAAGTCGCGCGCAACGCGGCAGGCACGGTGAAGCGCGTCGCGCAGGAACTGGGCGGCAAATCAGCCAACATCATTCTCGATGACGCTGAGTTTCCGAAAGCCGTGGCGCGGGACGTTTTCGGCATGTGCATGAACTCCGGGCAGTCGTGCAACGCCCCGACGCGGATGCTGGTGCCCAACGCGCGCATGGACGAAGCGGCGGCAATCGGTCGTGCGGCAGCTGCGCAGATCAAGGTGGGCGACCCCCGCGCCGCGGACACCGTGATCGGTCCGGTGGTCTCCAAGGTCCAGTTCGAAAAGATCCAGAAGCTGATCGAGCAAGGCATTGCGGAAGGTGCGCGTCTCGAGATCGGTGGGCCGGGTCGCCCGGACGGCCTGAACCGTGGTTACTACATTCGCCCGACCGTGTTCTCGCATGTTCGCAACGACATGACGATCGCGCGCGAGGAGATTTTCGGGCCGGTGCTGTCGCTCATCGGGTATGAAGACGATGAGGATGCGATCCGTATCGCGAACGACACGGTCTATGGCCTGTCTGGCTACGTGTCGTCAGGTGATCCGGAGCGCGCGAAGCAGGTTGCGCGGCGTCTGCGCACGGGCAACGTGCATCTGAACGGTGCCCCGGTGGACAACAAGGCGCCCTTCGGCGGCTACAAGCAGTCCGGCAACGGTCGCGAGTGGGGCATTTATGGTCTCGAGGAGTTCCTCGAGGTCAAGGCCATCATGGGTTACAACGCAGCCTGATCCGGGCTGACACGTCCGCGAACGAGGAGGTGGCGGTCGCTCACGACCGTCACCTCCCAGTCTCTGAAGCCCGCCTCCACAAGCTGTCCGCGGACCTCGTCCAGCGTAAAGGCGGCGCACAACGAATTGTAGAAATCCTGTTGCAGCACGGCGGGCTCATCGGCCGCATAGCGCGCCACGATGTCCCTCGCGGCAGCGATGGATGCCGGCCGCAGCAGATCCATGACGATCACCGTCGCGCCTGGCGCAGCCGCTGATGCAATGGTTTGCCACAGAACCTGGGGATCATGCAGGTGATGCAGAAGACTGTTGCTGGTCACCGCGTCGTACGCGCCATATCCCAGTGCCGGATCGGGCAGCCGCCGCTCCAGCAGGTTAATGCGTTTGGCGAGTGCTGGAGCCTCTGCCGCGAGCGCTCGTCGGGCGCAGTCGAGCATGGGGCGTGATCCGTCCAGTGCGTCGATGACGAGCTCGGGGAGAGCTCGGGCAAGACGAATGCAGATGTCGGCCGGACCGCAGCCCAGGTCGAGCAGCCGCTGAACCCCGGTCGGAACAGTCTCGAGCACGCGGGTCACGAACGCGCTGTTAGGCGCATTGAAGTCGGCACTCGCGTACGCCTCGGCCTGTTCGCGGGCGTCCATCAACTCCGGTTCAGGCACCCGCTGCATCAAGGACCGATACGTTCGGGCAGCGGATTGACGTCGACGGCGACCGCGACCTGATGGTGACCACCCCCGAAGATGAAACCATTCACGGGGCTTACGTCGCCGTAGTCCCGCCCCCAGCCTACGGTAATGTGCTCGAGGCTCGGCAACAGATTGTTGGTCGGATCAAAATCCACCCAGCCGAGCTCCGGGCACCAGACCGAAAACCAGGCATGGGATTCATCAGCCCCCTGCAGTTTGGGTCGGCCCGGTGGCGGATGGGTAACGAGATAGCCGCTGACATAGCGCGCAGGCAGCCCAAGGCTGCGCAGAGCGGCGATTGCGAGATGCGCGAAGTCCTGGCACACGCCGTGTCTATCGCGCAGGACCTGGGTGGCCGGCGTGTAGATATCGGTCACGCCGCCCTGGTAGCTGAA
>JBDKIJ010000307.1:0-3322 GCA_039797155.1 Gemmatimonadota bacterium
CCTCACGTATCGCCCGCGGGATGTCATCGGCCACGATCTCCCGACCGTGCGCGAGCACCACCATGCTCTCCACCAGATTGCGCAGCTCGCGGACGTTGCCGGGCCAGCTGTACTCGACCAGAAGCGCCATCGCCTCCGCCGCAATCCCATGGAAGGGCCGATCATGCTGTGCCGAAAACTCGGCCACGAAACGGCGCACGAGCAACGGGATATCCTCACGCCGCTCCCGTAACGGCGGCAGATAGACGCTCAGCACATTCAGCCGATAGAACAGATCGGCGCGGAACGACCCGTCTTCGACGTGCTCACGCAGGGGTCGGTTCGTGGCAGCCACCACGCGGACATCCACGGGAAACGACTGCGCGCCACCGACCCGCATGACTTCCCGGTCTTCCAGCACGCGCAACAACTTCACCTGCGTCGATGACGGCACTTCGCCGATTTCATCGAGAAACAGCGTCCCGCTGTCCGCCAATTCGAAACGTCCCAGTCGACGTTCAGCGGCGCCGGTGAACGCGCCTTTCTCGTGACCGAACAACTCGCTCTCGAGCAGCGTCTCCGGCAAAGCGCCGACATTGACGGCAATGAACTGACGACCGCGACGCGGACTCAGTCGATGAATCGCCCGCGCCACGAGTTCCTTCCCCGTGCCGCTTTCTCCCTCGATGAGCACCGTGCTCGTCACCGGCGCGATCTGCTCGACTTTCACGAGCACTTCCCGGATCGCCGCGGACTCGCCCACCAGGCCGGTCAGGTCGGCCAATTGCTGGCGGTCGATGCGGCGTCGAATCCCATCCACCACATCGTCAAGCACGACGGGCTTCGGCCACGTCTCGGCGTAGCCGATGTCGCGCAGGCGATCGAGCATGGCCGGGTCGGCCACATCCGTGAAGCCGATGACCGCCACATTGTCCCACAGCATTTGGCGAACGATGGCCACGTTCTGCGCGTCGAGCAGCGCACCCGTCAGCACCAGCACCACGGGTCGCGCGCGCCGCAACATGCCGCGCACATCGTCCATGGGCGAAATGGTGACCGTCCGCACCCCGTGCGCCTCGAGCGCAGCGTTGAGACGCACCGCCGGCTCGACATCGGTCATCAGAATGGCGACGGCGGCGGCCGCGCCATCGTCTGCGCCGCCTCGCCGCGCGGCCGCGAGCGCGACCGCGGGGCGGACGCGACCCGTCATTTGCCGGCGCGCTTGTAGAAGGGGAGCTTCACCACGCGGGCCGGCACCGCCTTGCCACGGATCTCGACCTCGAACGTCGTCCCTTCAACAGCGGCCGCGGCTGGCAGATAGCAGGTCCCGATGGGAATGCCGAGCGTTGGGCTCATCGTGCCGCTGCGCACGACCCCCACGTCCACGCCGCCGAAGTGCACGGGGTAGCCGTGGCGTGGGATGGCGCGCTCGTCGAAGGTGAACCCCACCAGCTTCCGATCGGTCCCGTTCTGGTGCTGACGCAGCAGCACATCCTTGCCGAGGAACGGTTCGGCCTTGCCAAGCTTGGTGAGCCAGTTGAGTCCGGCTTCAAGCGGCGTGATCTCGTCGTCGAGTTCATGCCCGTACAGACACATGCCGGCTTCGAGACGGAGTGAATCGCGGCAGCCGAGTCCACACGGCGTCACCTGCCCACTCGCCATGACGGCGTTCCACACGTGCGCGGCCTGCGCCTGATCGAAGTACAGCTCGAAACCGAGTTCGCCCGTGTAGCCGGTGCGCGAGATGATGCACGGGACGCCCGCGACCTTCCCTTCGGTAAACCAGTAGTACTTGATGCCATCGAGCGGCACATCCGCGAGCGACGAGACGATCGACGGGGCATTCGGCCCCTGGATGGCGAGCAGCGCCGTCGCATCGGAGATATCGGTCATCGTGCAGTCGAAACCGGCACGATGCGCTTCGAGATGGGCCAGATCCTTGTCACGGTTGCTGGCATTGATCACCAGCATGAGGTGATCGGCGAAGCGATACACCAGGAGGTCATCGACGATGGTCCCATCGGCGCGCAGCAGCGTGCTGTACTGCACTTGCCCGATACCGAGCGCCGCGACATCATTGCTCGTCACCGATGACACGAAGCGGATCGCGTCGGGCCCGCGCACGATGACTTCACCCATGTGCGACACGTCGAACATGCCGCACGTCTCGCGGACGGCCTTGTGCTCGACGGTGATCCCCGTCGGGTACTGGACCGGCATCTCGTAGCCGGCAAAGGGGACGATCTTCGCGCCGAGGGCGACGTGGACATCGTGGAGCGGCGTCCGCTTGAGCGCGCCGGATTCGGTAGCTGTCATGGGCTCGAAAAAAGAATCAGGGGCGACCGTTATGGCCGCCCCTGAAAGATGCCCAATTTGGCAGACCCATGCCAGCCATGCTGGCAGTCTACCGGTGGGACATGCGTCCCGAGCGATCGGATCGGATCAGCCGATGACCGCCATGACGGCTTCGGCGTGACCGGCGGGCTTGACCTTTTCGAACACGTGAGCGATCTGCCCCGTGGGGTCGATCACGAAGGTCGTACGCTCCACGCCCATGTACTTCTTGCCGTACATGGACTTCTCCTTCCAGATGTCGTAGGCCTGCAGCGCCACCTTCTCGGTGTCCGCGAGCAACGTGAACGGCAGCTCGAACTTCGTCTTGAACTTCTGATGGGACTTCACGGAGTCGGGGCTGATCCCGAGGATGACCGCCTTCTTGCTATCGAAGCGAGGGAAGAGATCACGGAATTCGCACGCCTCGACGGTGCATCCGGAGGTATCGTCTTTCGGATACGCGTACAGCACGACCCACTGGCCGCGCAGCGAGGAGAGCGTGAGCGACTCCCCGGCGTCAGTGGGAAGCGTGAAATCGGGCGCGGATTGACCAGCAGCGAGAGGCATGGAACGAACGGGTTGAAGCGGAGGGCTTACAGCGACTCGCCGCCCATGAGGACGGCCATGATCGCCTTCTGGATGTGGAGACGGTTTTCAGCCTCATCCCACACGACACTCTGCGGGCCGTCGATCACCTCGGCGGTGACCTCCTCGCCACGATGTGCCGGGAGACAGTGCAGGAAGATCGCGTGCGGCGCGGCGCGGGCCATCAGCTCGCCATCCACCTGGTACAGCGCAAACGCCAGCGCCCGCTTCGCCTGTTCCTCCTCCTGCCCCATCGACGCCCACACATCCGTCGTCACAACATCGGCGCCCGCCACCGCTTCGCGCGGATCACGCAACAGCTGAACATCACCGCCGCGCGTGCGCGCCCATGCCAGGAACGTCTCGTCGGGATCGTAGCCTTCCGGGCAGGACAGCCGCAGCGTGAAGCCGAGGTGGGCCGCGG
>JBDKIJ010000308.1:0-9788 GCA_039797155.1 Gemmatimonadota bacterium
CAAGCCGGATCTGCCCTTGCAACACTGGCCGCAGCCCCGCGATCGCCTCGAGGAGTTCCGTCTGACCGTTGCCTTCTACGCCGGCGATGCCGAGGATCTCGCCCGCCCGCACCTCGAAGGAGAGATCGCTGATGGCGACGGTTCCGCGATCCGACCGGACGCGGAGCTGCTCTACGCGGAGTACGACGGGCGTGTCTTCGCGACGTTCGTGTGGAGCGGTGGCCTCCACGGCCCCAACGGCGTCGAGATGCAGGTTCACGTCACGACCGACCATCGCGCGCGCGATGTCGCGCGGTGTGGTCCCGGCCGTCGGGAAACGCGACACCGTGAGCCCACCCCGCATGACGGTAATCGTATCGGAGATCGCGATGACTTCGTCGAGTTTGTGCGTGATCAGGATGACCGTTCCACCTTCCGCCCGCAGCGTCCGCAGGACGGCCCACAGGTCCTCGACCTCGGGGGGCGAGAGGACCGCGGTCGGTTCATCGAGGATCAGGATCTTCGCACCGCGGTAGAGGGCCTTGAGGATCTCCACGCGCTGGGCCTCGCCAACACTGAGATCGGCCACCTTGGCGCGCGGATCCACATGGAGGCCGCAGCGTGTACACAACGCGGTGACTTCCTGCTCGGCGCGATGCTGATCCACCCGCATGCCGATGCGCGGTTCCATCCCCAGGACGACATTTTCGGCCACCGTCAGGGTGGGAACAAGCATGAAGTGCTGGTGCACCATGCCGACCCCGGCGCCGATCGCGGCGGTGGTGTTCCACCCGGTTACGACGCGGCCATCGACTTCGACCGTGCCGCCATCGGGGGCGTACATCCCCGCCAGTACGCGCATGAGCGTGCTCTTGCCGGCGCCGTTTTCGCCGACCAACGCATGGATCTCGCCTCGCGCCACCTCGAGCGACGCTTCGCGATTCGCGACGACGCCACCAAACGTCTTTACGACGTTGGTCATGCGTACCGCCATACCGGGCGTCGCCATGCTCGGCGTCGTCACTTCGTCTCCCGCGTGCTTGGCACGACGATGCGTCCAGCCATGATGTCGGTCGTGATCGTGTCCAGCTTCGCGCGGACCGCATCCGAGATCAACGCCCGATTGTTCTGGTCGTAGACGTAGCCGACGCCCTTTTCTGCGAGTCCAAACTGCTGCACGCCACCAGTGAAGCGCGATGCCTGTACGGCCTTCACCGACTGGAAGACCGCCTCGTCGATTCCCTTCACCATGCTGGTCAGGACGTAGCCGGGCGCTTCGTTGAACTGATCGGCATCGACGCCGATGGCGAGACGATTCGTGGTGCGCGCCGCCTCGAACACGCCAAGGCCGGTGGATCCGGAGGCGTGGAAGATGACGTTCACGCCCTGATTGTACATCGCGAGCGCCATTTCCTTGCCGCGCCCCGGATTGCGGAACGCTTCGGGTGTGACGCCGGCGTAGTTCGCTATCACCTGGCAATCTGGGCAGACATACGTCACGCCGGCGCGATAGCCGGCTTCGAACTTATGAATGAGGGCGATGTCCATACCACCCACGAACCCGACCTTTTTGCTCTTGCCGACGAGGGCGGCGAGCGCGCCAACCAGGAACGATCCTTCTTCTTCGCGGAACTTGAGCGCGCGCAAGTTGGGCGGGAGGGGGAGCGGATTCCCGAGGCTATCGGTGCCCACGGCGAAGTCCACGCCGGCGAAGCGGACGTTGGGGTATTCGCGCGCCAGCGTCAGCAGGTCGTCGGTGAAGATGAAGCCCACGCCGATGACGAGATCGAGCCCCTCCGCCGCCAGCAGCCGAAGGCCGGCTTCCCGGTCCGACCCTTCGCCGGGTTCGATGAAGGTGACGCGGGCCCCGAGATCGCGCATGGCGCGCGTTCCCCCGAGGTAGGCCCCGTCGTTGAACGATTTGTCGCCGCGCCCGCCGACGTCAAAGACGATCCCGACATCGAGGCCGTCTGCCGTGTCGGCAACTGTTGCGGTGGCGGGACGCACCGTCAACAAGAGGGCGTGGGCGAGGAGAAGCGCCCCGATAAGGAAAAGGGTCCGGCGCATGACCCCGAAGGTTCACCCGCCGGACCCTCATCTGGAAGGGGTATGTGCCCCGAAGCTTACTTCACGGGCTTGTAGCGATACCCGACAATCCCGGCGCCCTCACCCTTCAGGGAGACTTCCTTCTTCTCTCCCTGCTTGATCGGCCCCGAGGACTCGGTCTGCGTGGCCACGACCTTGCCTTCACGATCGATGAATTCCACGGTGACCGAATAGGTGCCACCGGCAGGGAGCGTCGGCTCGAGTGACAACTTCAGCGTGGCACTGGCCGCCGCCGTGCTGAAGCCGGTGATGTCGACCTTGACCGGTAGCTTCTCCGCCGCCGTCTGGTAGGTCTTCAACGTATCCAGCCACAGCGCCTTCTCCGCGGCCACCTTGGTCGCGTTGCGCGTTTCCTGCGCCGCGTACGCGATCAGCATGTACACGTCCTGGTTGTTCGGTTCGATCGTCAGGAGCGTGCGGGCCTTCTGCAGCAGCTTCGCGTGCTGATTCGTTCCCTGATAGCGGCCCGCCAGATTGAAGAGGGCGTCCCGCGAGTTCGGGTTCTTGGTCAGCGTGGCTTCGAACAGCTTCTCCGCATCGGCGCCACGATTCGCGCGCGACGCGATCACGCCCGCGTTGAGCAGCACGTACTCGCTCGCGGCATCCGGCTTGGCAAGCACGTCGGCGTACACCCCGGGGATAGCGGCCGTATCCTTGACCAGCGTGAGGGCGTCCACCTGCCCGTTCAGCAGCGTCACCGCGTCCGGGTGATTGGGCGTCGCCGTCAGAATCGCCTTCATCGCGGCCGCTGCCTTGCGGGCCAGATCCGCCTGTTCCGCCCCGCTCTTCTCGTTCGCGATCTCGAGGGTGCTCATCGCCGCGTAGTACTGGCTGTTGGCCTTGAGATCCGCGTAGTTCGAGTCGGTCCCGGCGCGATCGACCACGTGATTCCAGTGCAGGACCGCGGTCGGCTTATCACCCTTGGTGTTCGCCGCATTGGCGAGGACGTAGTGCGCGTACGGGTTGGCCGACGTCATCAGCATGGACCGCTTCGCGAAGTACTCGGCCGAGTCCATCTTGCTGGCACCCATCGCATCGAGCGCCGCCTTCACGTTCGCCAGCCACGGCTCGTTTTGCCGATTGGTGGTCATTTCGGCCTCGCACGACGGCGCCGCCGCCACAACCGCCTTCATCGCCTTGTCGAGCTCGACCATGACGTCGTACGCCTCGGTCGGGTTGGTGGCGAACCCAACGGCGCCGCGCGTAGTCGGCGCAAGAGCGAAGGCCGGCTCCTTGCCGATCGTCATCAGGATCTGCGCGAGGACGGAGTTGTACCCCGCCGGATTCTTGGCAAAACGTTCCGGCTTGGTCTCCAGCTCCTTCATGGCGGCGAACAACGCCTTCTGCTGATCGGCTGGGGATTTGCCGATCTTGGCGATCTCGATGTTGCCCACGATCTTCCCGAGTTCCCGGGGGGAGTTCTGATCGATCGTACAGGTCGCCGCCACGCCGCCCGGCTGCGCCTGCGCGCTGGTTGGGATCGCGACCGCACCGGACAACGACACTACGGCCGCAGCGCCGGCCATGAACGTCAAACGCATGACGTCTCCTCTGGAATCGTAAAGAATGACGGGGAGTGGGGCCCGGGTCCGGCCCGCCTGCCGAAATGACCCGCGTGCTGTGCATGGAAACTACTCGGACCCCCGCGATCCGCATCCGGTTCCGCCCGAATCCCGCCCGGGAGTCGCGGAGCAGGGGGGAATCGGCGATCTTCCCGCCATCTGTTTTCCTCGACGCCGGCCCGGTCTGGCCGGGGGGTACCCATGCCTGTCCGCTTACCGCCGCTGACCGATCGCGCGTCGCGGATCCTGTTGGAGAGTCTGATCGACTTCGCCGGGCTGTTTCCCCCGGCCGAGCTATCCATGACGGCGGCGGTGCGCCAGTTCGCCCATTACCGGGCCAGTGGCGCGGGGTGGATGCTGGGGCGGTTCGTCTGCCCGGTGAATGCGCTGGAGGCCTTTTCGGACGCCGCGGACCCGCTCCTCCCGCGTGATGACCGAGCGATTCCCTGGCGCCTTTCGGTCACGGCGCGCGGCGATGCCGCGGGCGCGTGCGAGGCGATCGCCGCCTTCAATGAGCGCCACCGCGTGTGCTTCGAGGAATGTGGCGCCGTCGTCGACATGCTGGAGCTCCCGGTGTCGTCGGTCGAGGAGATCGCCCAGATCGATGCCGTGGTGCCGCGAGACCTCCAAGTGTATTGCGAGCTCCCCTTCGGCGATGAGCTGGACACCCTCGTCCGTGCGGTTGCTCACAGTGGACGCCGCGCCAAAATGCGGACCGGTGGCGTCACACGGGCGGCGTTTCCCACGGCGGAATCGATCGCCCAGTTTCTGCGCGTGTGTCATCAGCACGAGGTGCCGGCGAAGGCCACAGCGGGGCTGCATCATCCCCTCTGCGGCGACTATCGCCTCACGTACGCGGCGGATGCCGCCCATGGCCCGATGTTCGGCTTTCTGAATGTGCTGCTGGCCGCGGCGCTGGTCCGTCAACGGGACACGACGGACGATCTGCATGAACTCATCGCGCTGCTGGACGATCGTGACCCCACGCACTTCCATGTGGATGACTTGCAGGTGGCGTGGACGGGCCCCTACGACACGATCACCTTCGATCGCGCCACGCTGCACCACCTGCGCACCGATTCCATCGTGAGCATCGGGTCCTGTTCCTTCACCGAACCCGTCGACGAGGCCCGTGCCCTCGGCTGGATCCCCGCCGCTGGCGCACCGTGACCTCCTTTCCCTCTCCCATGACTGGCCCGTCGTCTGCCTCCTGGGTCCCTGGTGCCACGGACCATCCGGAGTTTCCGCTTCACAATCTGCCCTTCGGGGTTTTTCGGCGTGCTGGGTCGGAGGAGGCCCCCCGCGTCGGCGTCGCGATTGGCCCGTGCATTCTCGACATCACGGCCTGTCTGGCCTCCGGCGTATTCGCCGCGACTGATGACCTCGTCCAGCGTGCCGCACAGCTTTGCGCGAATCCCTCGCTGAACGCCCTCATGGCGTTGGGCGCGCCGGCCCGCATGGCGTTACGCGAGGCGCTGCAGCGCGTGTTGGCCGCGAACGCGCCGGCGCCTCACCAGCAGGCGGCGCAGCATGCCCTGGTGGCGCAGGAGGAGGCGGAGCTGTTCCTGCCGGTGCACGTCGGCGATTACACGGACTTCTACGCCTCCGTGCATCATGCGACGAACGTCGGGGCGCTCTTTCGCCCGGACAATCCGTTGCTCCCGAACTACAAATGGGTGCCGATCGGCTATCACGGCCGGGCATCGAGTCTTGTTGTCTCGGGAACGGCCATTCGTCGCCCGCAGGGGCAGCGCAAAGGGCCCACCGACGACGTGCCCAGCGTCGGCCCATCGCGCGCACTCGACTACGAACTCGAATTGGGCGCGTTCATCGCGCCGGGCAATGCGCTCGGCACGACGATCGATATCGACGAGGCCGAGGCGCACCTCTGGGGCGTGTGCCTGTTGAATGACTGGTCGGCGCGCGACATCCAGAGTTGGGAGTATCAGCCGCTCGGTCCGTTTCTGGCGAAAAATTTCGCGACGACGATCAGCCCCTGGGTGGTGACCATGGAAGCGTTGGCGCCATTCCGCGCTCCGCTCGCGCCACGTGCCGCCGAGGATCCTCGCCCCTTGCCGTATCTCATGGGAGACGCCGATCAGCAGCGTGGTGGGCTCGATGTCACGCTGGAAGTGTGGTTGACGACGGCCCGCATGCGCGCCGATGGGGTGCCGCCTCATCGACTGTCGACGGGGCGTGCGCTCGATCTCTATTGGAGCTTCGCGCAGATGGTGACGCATCATGCCAGCAGCGGCTGCAATCTCCGACCGGGTGATCTGCTTGGCAGTGGCACTATCTCAGGGGCGGCGCCTGACAGTCGCGGGTGTCTACTGGAGCTGACACGTCGAGGCGCAGAACCGGTCGCCTTGCCAAATGGTGAAACGCGCGGATTTCTCGAGGATGGCGACGAGATCACGCTGACCGCCTTTGCCGCCCGTGATGGGGTCGGGCGTATCGGCTTCGGCTCGTGCCGCGGCGTCATTCTGTCGAGTGCCCCCACACCCTGAGTCAGTCGGAACAGGGCATGCGGACCCGTCGTTGATTCCGCATGTCCGACCTGATGTTTGCCCGATCCCAGATGGCGATGTCGCTCGCCTTCCACATCATCTTCGCCGTGGTGGGCATTGCGATGCCGGCCATGATGGTGATCGCCGAAGGGCGATGGCTGCGGTCCCGCGATCCGGTGATGCTCGAATTGGCGAAGCGATGGGCCAAGGGCACGGCCATTCTCTTCGCGGTCGGCGCCGTGTCGGGGACCGTCCTCAGTTTTGAACTGGGGTTGCTCTGGCCGTCATTCATGGAGCATGCCGGGGCCATTATCGGCATGCCCTTCTCGCTCGAGGGCTTTGCCTTTTTCACCGAGGCGATTTTCCTCGGGATCTATCTCTACGCCTGGAAGCGGATTCCCCCGCGCGCACACTTTGCCGCCGGTGTGGTCGTCGCCGTGAGTGGGGCATTGAGTGGCGCGTTCGTGGTGTGCGCCAACGCGTGGATGAACGCGCCAACCGGCTTCACGATCGTCGATGGCGTCGTCACGAACGTCGATCCGTTGGCCGCGATGTTCAACAAGGCTGCGCCCGCACAGATCGTACACATGACACTGGCCGCGTATGCGTCCACCGGCTTTGCGGTCGCGGGGATTCATGCCTATGCGTTGCGACGTGGGACGCCACATCGGGCGTTTCATCGCGGTGCGCTGCAGATCGCGTTGGCGGTCGGGCTCCCCGCGGCGTTGCTGCAACCGCTCAGTGGTGATTGGAGCGCGCGTGATGTGGCGGAGCGGCAGCCGGTAAAGCTGGCGGCCATGGAAGGGCATTTGCGCACGGGGCCTGCGGCATTCGTGATCGGCGGATGGCCCAACGGGGAGACGCTCGAGCATACGGGCGCGATCGAGATTCCGGGTGCGCTGTCGTGGTTGCTGCGCGGGGATGCGCAGGCTGTCGTTCCCGGTCTTGATGCTGTGCCCGTCGCAGATCGCCCACCAGTCGCCATCGTCCACACCGCGTTTCAGCTCATGGTCGCCTGCGGCAGCGTCATGGCGGCCCTTGCCCTGTGGGGGCTGTGGCGGTGGTGGCAACGTCGACAGCAGCGTGGCATCGCCTTGCCGGATGATCGCCGCTTTCTGCTCGCCGTGCTGCTCTGTGCCCCGCTTGGCTTCATCGCGCTCGAAGCCGGATGGACCGTGACCGAAGTCGGACGTCAACCGTGGATCGTCCAGGACTTCATGCGTACGGCTGACGCGGTGACGCCCATGCCGGGACTTGGGGTGACCTTCGCCCTGTTCACGGCGTTGTACATCGGGCTCGCACTCACGGTGGCGTTTCTGATGTGGCGTCAGATTCTCAAGACGGGTATCGCCCCGCGGCCCTCGAACATGACGGGCGAATTGGCCATCCCGCGTGGGTTGTCGCAGACGGCACCGCGTCCGTGATGCTCGACGGCACGCCGCTGACCTGGACGCTTCCCAATGCGGTTGCCGGCACGATGGTGTTGTCGCTCAATGCGTACGTGTTGCTTGGCGGTGCCGACTTCGGCGGCGGCGTGTGGGACCTTCTGGCCCGCGGTCGTCGAGCGGATGATCAGCGGGCGCTGATTGCCAAGGCGATCGCCCCGATCTGGGAAGCCAACCACGTGTGGCTCATCCTCGTGGTCGTGCTGCTCTTCACCTGCTTTCCGAAGGCATTCGCCCATCTGGCTACGGAGTTGCACGTCCCCATCACCGCCATGCTGGTGGGGATCGTGCTGCGCGGTTCGGCCTTCACGTTTCGCACCTACGACAGTCGACAGGATCATGTGCAGCGGCGATGGGGACGCATCTTCTCCATTGCCAGCCTGCTGACGCCGATCGTGCTGGGCGTCTGTCTCGGCGCCGTCGCCGGCGGACGCCTGCCGATGCGCCCGACCGCGGTGCTGGCTACGGTGTCCTTCCAGGCACGCTTCGTGGACCCATGGATGGCGTCGCCGTTCGCGTGGGCGGTCGGACTCATGACGCTGATGCTCTTCGCGTTTCTCGCGGCAAGCTACCTGACCGTTGAAGCACCTGATGACGCGCTCCGTGCCGTCTTCCGTCGTCGCGCCCTGCAGTCGCAAGGGGCGCTGCTGGTGGTCGCCGCGGTGACGCTGGCATTCGCGCGTGCAGACAATCCGCTGCTGTTCGAAGGACTGACGCGCGGACGTACGGCCGTCTTCATGCATGCGGTGACCGTACTGGCCGTCATCGTCTCCTGTTGGAGTCTGCTCACGTCACGCTTCCATGTCGCTCGCGTCGCCGCTGCCGCACAGGCGACCTTCCTGCTCTGGGGATGGGCCTGGACGCAGTTCCCCTGGTTGATTCCGCCAGATCACACCATCGAGGAACTCGCCGCACCACGCATCACGCTGACCCTCATTTTGGGAGCGCTCGCCATCGGGACGATGATTCTCCTCCCCAGCTTCGTGTATCTGTTCCGGGTGTTCAAGGCTGGGGAGACCGCCTTCGGGGACGAAGGGCAGGTGGGGTGAGCCGTGGCAACAGCGCCGCAGGACTAATGCGGCCGCTCTTTACGCTGTGCGTGTCCGTCCGCTAATTAAACAGATGCGTCCCGACCTCATCCGTGTCGTGCTGGTGGATGACCACCAGATCGTGCGAGCCGGCCTCAAAGCGGTGCTCTCCACGGCGCGGGACATTGCCGTGGTTGGCGAAGGCTCCAACGGCAAGGACGCGCTGGCGCTTTCCGATCGCCTCGACCCGCATGTCATCGTCATGGATCTCTCGATGCCCGATATGGACGGGCTCACCGCGACGCGTGAATTGCAGAAACTGAATGCGCAGCGGACGATCAATCCGGACGAGCCGGTCACGCGTCGCGTGCTTGTGCTGACGATGCACACGGAGGATGAGCATCTGGTCGCGCTGCTCGAGGCCGGTGCTGGCGGCTATCTCCTCAAGTCCGTGGCTGATCGGGAACTGGTGGATGCGATCCGTACGGTCGCGGCCGGTGATGTTTATGTGCAGCCGTCAGCCGCTCGCGCACTCGCGCGCGGCATCGCCAAACGCGATGGCAACGCGGAAGAACGCACCCGATTCGAGAAGCTCACCGATCGCGAGCAAGTCGTTCTGAAGATGGTGGCGGAAGGGTACACCGCACCGGAAATCGGTGAGCATCTCACGATCTCACCCAAGACGGTGGACACGTACAAGCAGCGAATCGGTGAGAAGTTGGGGCTCTCCCATCGCACTGACTACGTGAAGTTCGCGCTCAAGCTCGGGCTGCTGCGGACGGACGCGTAGCCGCGCTCTGCGTTTCACGGTCCAGCCCCCAGGCCGGGAGGGGGAGGACTGGTGCTTCACAGAGCGCATCCCGACTGACGTAGCCGGCGTCCTTCCGCACCTGACCGGCGATGGTGCGACGCAACTCGTCGATGCGCTGCCCGATGTCGCCGTCGAGTTCCATGCGGATGGCCCGGAAGCGGCGGCCGGATTCGAGGCAGAACAGTGTGGTCAGCGCAATTTCCCGTGTGCACGCCTCTGCGCCGAATTCCTCTATCAATCGCTGCGTGCGCGCGACGGTCACCGTACGGGCATACAGTTCCGTGGCAAGATCGGCCAGACGCTCGACCACCAGCTGGCGATGCAGGATCGCCTTGCGATGCGTGGTGATG
>JBDKIJ010000309.1:0-7311 GCA_039797155.1 Gemmatimonadota bacterium
GAGCGGGTGACGTTGCTGTCCGACCCGGCCGACGGCACGAGCATCAGCGGTGGATATGATGACGACGGTCTGCCGATCGAGAAGGTGGTGTGGATCGAGAACGGCGTGGTCAAGAACTTGAACTACGATCGTTACTGGGCGCAGAAGCAGGGCGTGCAGCCCACGCGATCCGGTGGCGGTGGTTTCCGCGGTGCTGGTCGATCGCTCCGCATGATGGGCGGCGACGCCAGCATCGCCGACATGGTGAAGAGCACGGAGCGTGGTGTGCTGGTCACCCGCTTCTGGTATATCCGCCCGGTGGATGCGCGGACGATCCTGTACACTGGACTCACCCGCGATGGGACGTTCCTGATTGAAAACGGGAAAGTCACGCGCCCGATCAAGAACTTCCGCTTCAACGAAAGTCCCATCTTCTTCCTGAACAACTTGCAGGCGATGGGGACGACGATGCGCATCAACGCCTCGGAGAACCTGGGGGCCGGTGGTGCCGTCTACATGCCGGCCATCAAGGTCCGGGATTTCACCTTCTCCAGCCTGAGCGACGCCGTATAAGGCATTCGCACAGCGGCATGGAAAACGACGAGGGGGATCACCGGCTGGTGATCCCCCTCGTGCATGGAGCGCTTCGGGCTGTCGCTTCCTGACTCAGATCGCGTAGACGAACGCGCAGCCAGCCTCCTGCGCCATGACATTCGCAAAGATGCCGCTTGGTTGCATGATGGCACCCGGCACGATCATCGTCTTGGCCTTGGCCCGCGCTTCGGCGTTCGGCAGCTTGTCCTTCTTCTCGATGAGCGAGACGACGGCGCGGAATGCGAGGTTGCATCCCAGGACGACTGCCCCGTCGGTGATCTGTGCATCAAGCATCATGGACGGGCCATTACCTGCCGGGGCGCCGGGTTTGGCGAGAACGGGATTGAACGCCATGGTCTTGCCATTGTCTCCCTTCAGCTTACGCGCCTTCCCGACTTCATACGTCGCCCAGTAGTCCTGATTCATCAGCAGAAAAATGGCTGCATGTCGAATGACGATGACGGTAGAGAGATCGCTCCGCTTCACTTTGAGCGCGTCCATGTACTGGCGGCCCCAGATCGATGCCCGCATGACGCCAACGCCCCCGTTGATCTCCGGCACATCGAACATGGCCTTGTGTTTGCCCGTGAGACGTGCTGGCCAACTGGTATCCCAGGTCTCCGCCTGGACCGACTCCCATTCGTCGAGTGACGTCAACAGCCCCTGCTGCTCGGCCCCGTCAGTCGCATCATGGCCGGCGGCGAATGCGCTGGCAGGAAAACCGGCGACCATGGCTGCACCCACGCCGGCCTGAGTCAAGAAATCGCGACGACGAATGGGCATGCCGGCTCCAACATGAAGAAAGGGTGAAAATCGGATCAGCTGACGATTCGCTGAAACGTGAGTGCGCGGTAAACCGTATGGCGGGATTGGTGGTCCCACTTCATGATGGCGCCACAATCGCCGGATGTCACGCAATTCGCGCGGGTCTTTCCATCGATTTCCCATTCGCTCCTATCATGCCGATTTTGTCCCGCGTTCGACCCCTGCTCGTGGCGCTCCTGGTATACGCTGGGCTCCCCACAGCCGTTGTCGGCCAACCGGCGCCGCCACCGGATACCACCCAGGCGGGCGCCATTCGGGTCTTCCTCGACTGCGAGGAGACGGGCTGTGATTTCGACTTTCTCCGCGACCAGATGCGCTGGGTGAACTTCGTCCGGGATCGTCTCTTTTCCGATGTCCAGCTGTTGGTTACGACGTTGCGTACGGGGTCCGGTGGCCAGGAATACACGATTGCCGCCATCGGCCAGGATCGATTCAAGGGACGCGTCGATACGGTCGTCGTGACCACCAATCCGAATGACGCCACCGACACGATTCGTCGGCAATTGGCCCGAACCTTCGCGTTGCTCCTTGGCCCCTACGCCGCCCGCACGCCGCTCGCTTCTCGCCTCGACCTGACCTATGCAGCGCCTACGAGCGGGCCCGCCACTCCCAAAACGGTCCGTGACCCGTGGAATTTCTGGGTCTACCGCATCTCCGGTAACGGCTTCGGCAATGGGGAGAAGCGGCAGACCTTCTTCAATGGTGACGTCAATCTGAGTGCCTCGCGTGTGACGGCCGGCTGGAAGATCAATGTGGGATCAACGCTCGGATACAATCAGAGCCGATTCACGCTGAGCGATGGCACCTCGTTCACGAATCTGTTGCGGAACTACGGCGGCAACGCCCTCGTGGCACGAAGCATCGGCAACCACTGGGCCGCCGGCATGGTCGTCAATGGCGAATACTCGGATTTCAGCAATTACCGCTTGAGTCTGACCGCAACGCCGGCCATCGAATGGAATCTGTTCGACTACAAGGAGTTCACGCGGCGCCAGCTGACCGCTTTCTATACCGTGGGCGTTGGTACCTATCGATACAAGGAGCGGACCATCTATGAGCGGATCGCTGAGACCCGTCCGCAGCACGCGCTGACGCTTGCGTGGAATGCGCGGCAGCCGTGGGGTTCCGTGAACATGTCGCTGTTCGGGTCCCAATTCCTTCACAACACGAAATTCAACAGCTACGGCACTAGCGCCTTTGTCGATCTGCGTATCACCAAGGGGCTCTCGCTCAATTTCGGCGGCAACTATGCCCGAGTGAATGATCAGCTGTACTTGCCACGCGGTACCCTGACCGACAATCAGGTCATTGCCCGCCAGCAGGCGTTAGCGACGAATTTCCGGTACTTCGGCTATGCCGGTGTGAGTTACACCTTCGGATCGATCTACAACACGGTCGTGAATCCACGCTTCGGTCGCGCCCGGGGGGGAAGCGGGAGCAGCATTTCGATCTCGTTCTGATTGAGGATCGGTCAGGTCTCTATCGAGCACGCGACGCCGCAGGAATTCCGGGCCGTCTATATTTGAGTCATGCGCCCTGCTTCCCAGATGCTCCTCCTGCAGACCACCACGCCTGAATTCCGCTATTCGGGTGGAGGGGTCCCCAAGGGCGCGGTGATCATTACGGCACTTGCCTTGCTCTATCTGCTGCCGTCCATGCTGGCCTTCTCCGGCGGGAAACGACGCCGATGGAAGATCCTGGCGATCAATGGTCTCCTGGGGTGGACTATCGTGGGGTGGATCGCGTCCATGCTGATGGTGTGGGCCTATGAAGCGCCCGATGATCCCGAACCCGCTGCGCGCCCATAAAGACTGATCCATTCGTGGAGCCGGTGGGTGACCGCCGGTGTGACCTGATCCCACGTGAAGCGGAACTGCCAGTTCCCCTCCGGTCGTCCGGGCAGATTCATGCGGGCCTCGCTGCCCAGCCCGAGTACGTCCTGCATCGGAATCAGGGCTGTGTCCGCTACCGAGCTGAGGGCGGCACGGATCAAGACCCAGTGAATCGCCTCGCCGGTGGTGTTCAGGTACTGTTGCGCGAAGGCCCTTTCCCGGGCGACGACTTCTCTCGACCGCGGAGAATCCTCTGCACCGGCTTCATGCCACCAGCCCCACGTCGTGTCATTGTCGTGCGTTCCGGTGTACACCACGAGATGGCGCGCATGACGATGTGGAAGAAACGAGGACGCGGGATCGGTAAAGGCAAATTGCAGGACCGCCATGCCGGGATACTGAAACGCCTCACGTAGCGCCTCGACATCCGGCGTAATGACCCCGAGATTCTCGGCAATGATCGGCAGTGGTCCCAACGCGCGCGTCATGGCGTGGAACAAGGCGGCGCCTGGCCCGTCGACCCAGCGACCAGAGACGGCGGTGTGCGCATCCCCCGGCACTTCCCAATACGCGGCAAAACCACGGAAGTGATCGAGCCGGATCAGGTCAAACCATTGCAGGGCCGCGTGCACGCGCGATGTCCACCATTGGAAGCTGTCTGCAGCCATGCGGGTCCAATCGTAGAGGGGATTCCCCCACAACTGACCGGTCTCGCTGAAGTAGTCGGGTGGCACGCCCGCCTGCACGCGCGGTGTCCCATCGGGATGCAGTTGAAAGAGCTCCCGATTCGCCCACACGTCGGCTGAGTCGTGTGCGACATAGATCGGGAGATCGCCCATCAGACGGATCCCCAGTGTATGGGCAGCACGACGCAACTCGTCGAACTGCCGAAAAAAGACGCATTGCTGCTTATAAATCCGCGTGATGTCCGGCTGCAGCACGGCGCGCCAGCGCGCCAAGGCTTCCGGATCGCGTTGCGCCGTGCCTGCGTCCCACTCGTACCATGGGGCACCATGGTGCGAGTCCTTGAGGGCCATGAACAGCGCATAGTCGGGAAGCCACTCGCGATGACGTTCGACGAAGGCGGCAACGGTCGCATTGTAAGGCTGAGCATCGAGCCATTCAGCCAATGCCGCCTGCCGTGCCGGGACGACCGTGCCGAAGTCGACATGATCATCAGGAAAGCGTCCGTCGATATCCGGGATATGGATCAGGAGGGGATTCCCGGCAAAGGCGGAAAAGCTCTGATAGGGAGAGTCGCCGAATCCCGTCGGCCCCAGCGGCAGCATCTGCCAGATGCGGAGCCCTGCTTCGTGGAGCCATCCCAGAAAGCGATGGGCATCGGCACCGAGTGTCCCGATCCCTCCACGCCCCGGGAGCGATGTGGGATGCAGCAGAATGCCGGCGGTGCGGGAGTGATCCATGCGAGACGGTGAAACGGGGACGGTGGAGTCGTTCCTGATGTAACGTAGTAGCGGCTCGCACGGGATATGCCTTGCGGCATCGGGCCACGTGATCCTCCTTCATTTCCAATGTCATGCGCTCGCTTCTGCTTGTCGTTACGCTCCTGCCACTGGCCTCACGCCTGCTCCCCGCCCAAACGCTGACGCCATCGGGGGTCGGCTTGTCGCTCTCAGCCACCATCGTAGCCGGCCATACCACGACGGACATTTCGGGTCGCTCACGCCATCACATCGGCCTCTCGCCGAGGATCGAGGCCGCCTTTGCTACCTCACCGCGGCTCGCCGTGCTGGCCGCCGTTCATCGCCGGCAGGTTGAGGTCGACGACTTCGGGTTCGATGTGGCAAGTGTCGAGCTCGGTGTCCGCTATACCGCGCGTGCCGGATCCCGGTGGCGCCCATTCGGCGAGGTCGGGATGGCCCGACGCGATTTCGCGTATGGCGACGCCATCGATATCACCGCCGTCAAGTTGGGTCCGTGGGTTGGTATCGGTGGACAGTATCGTCCCCGTGGCCATTGGTCTGCTGAGGCCGCCTTCAATTTTGGCGCGTTGACGTTCGATCAATTTCGGGCGGATGGGGTCACACAGAACATGCAGACGGTTTACACACGACTGACGGGGCTTCGCATGGGAGGCCGCTATTGGCTGACGGCCCGGTAGGTCGGGATACCGGGCGACAGGTCGACCCGGTATTCAGTGCGCGAGGCCTCACCAAGGTCTATGCGACGGGCGCTGCACAGGTTTTTGCGTTGCGCGACGTGGATCTGGATCTACTCCCCGGCGAATTTGTCGTGATTCTTGGGCCCTCCGGGAGTGGCAAGTCGACGCTGTTGAACATCCTGGGCGGGCTTGATGTGCCGACTGGTGGCCGTGTGCGCTTCCGCGATCATCAGCTCACCGGTGCCGACGAGGCGGAGCTAACCCGGTATCGCCGTGAACATGTCGGCTTCGTGTTTCAGTTCTACAACCTCATTCCCGCACTGACCGCGCGAGAAAATGTGCAGCTCGTGACGGAGTTGGTGCCGCAAGGCGCCGAGCATCGAGGGCCGCAGGATCCCGCTGCCGCATTGGCGCTGGTTGGGCTCGGCGACCGCTTGGATGCCTTCCCGTCGCAGTTGTCCGGCGGGGAACAGCAGCGGGTCGCGATCGCGCGGGCCATCGCCAAGCGCCCCGATGTGCTGCTGTGCGACGAGCCGACCGGTGCCCTCGACTTCGAGACTGGCAAGCTGGTACTCGACGCCTTGCATCGCGCCAATCGTGAGCTTGGGACTACGACGGTGGTGATCACGCACAACGTGGGCATCGCGAATATGGCCGATCGTGTTCTACGCATGCGCAGTGGAACGATCGTGGATGAAACGCGAAACGCCGCCCCGGTCGATCCTTCGGCCTTGTCCTGGTAGGAAACGCATGCGCCCGGCGCTCCGCATGCTTCATCGCAAGGCTGTGCGCGATCTGTGGCATTTGCGCGGCCCGGTCGCAGCCATTGCGCTTGTCGTCGCCTGCGGCATCGGCAGCTTCGTGGCGATGGGGTCGATGGTCCCACATCTCGCCAACGCTCAGGCGCACTATTACGCCCGTGCGCGATTCGCCGACGGATGGGTGACGGTGAAACGGGCGCCCCGTTCGCTGGTCCCGCAATTGGCCGCCATTCCAGGTATCGAAGCGATCGAAGCGCGCGTATCCGGCGACGTTCTCCTCGACGTGCCCGGCCTTGATTCGCCGGCGACGGGCCATCTGATCGGCATGCGCCTTGATGCGCCGCCTACCATCAATCAACTCATCGTTCGCGGGGGGCGATTACCGGCGCCCGGCGGCGGCAGTGAAGTCGCCATCAGTGAGGGGTTTGCGTTAGCCAACCAGTTGCGGCTTGGTGATCAACTCGCTGCCATCATGAATGGACGATGGCACGCCCTGCGCATCGTGGGCATCGTGCTCACCCCCGAGTATGTGCTGGAAATGCGACCCGGCGAGCTCTTTCCAGATCGTCGCCGGTACGGCGTACTCTGGGCGGAGCAGTCCATCGTGGAATCCGTATTCGGATTCGGGGGCGCGTGGAATGACGCCACCTTTCGGCTGATGGCGGGTGCGTCGGCTCCAGCGGTGCATCAGGCGCTGGATCGTCTGTTGGCGCCGTATGGTTCACTTGGAGCCTACGGACGGGAGCTGCACCCGTCGCATCGGTTTCTCTCTGACGAAATCCGTCAGGCGCGCACCTTCGCCACGATCATTCCCACGATCTTTCTCGGTGTGACCGCGTTCCTGTTGAACCTGGTGCTCGTCCGTCTGGTGGCGACGCAGCGGGAGCAGATCGGGATGCTCAAGGCGTTCGGGACGACGCGTGGCGAGCTGGTCCGGCATTATCTGGTGATCGGGTTCGGTCCGGTCATTCCCGGCATGCTGATCGGATGCACCTTTGGGTTATGGCTGGCTGGGAAGCTCGCGCGTCTCTACGCGAGCTACTATCGCATCCCCGACGCGCCATTTACGCCGGTGGCACACGTCGTGATCTGGGCCGTAGGCATTACGGGCATCGCAGCCCTCATCGGTACGCTCAATGCCGTGCGTCGGATTGCGGTCCTGCCCGCTGCGGAGGCGATGCGGACGGAGTCACCGCCC
>JBDKIJ010000310.1:0-5340 GCA_039797155.1 Gemmatimonadota bacterium
ATGGACGGATCGGCCGTCACGAGGGATCCGACGAGCGAACCACGACCGCGACGTGCCAACGTGATCGCTTCGTCCGTGCCACGATACGGCATGATCGTATTCACCGGACCGAACGCTTCGATATCATGCGGCTCGGACCGCGACAGCGGCTCCGCGCAATACAACAGCTCCGGCGCATAGAAGGCACCGCGATCGCGGTCCGCGCCGACGACGGCAAATTCCTTCCCCCCATAAACGCGCTCGGTGGCGGCACGAATCGCCGCCGCACTTTCGCCAACGCTCCGCGCCTGCTGTTTCGACGCCAAGGGGCCCATGCGTACGCCTTCCGTCGTGGGGTCGCCAATGGTCGTCGATCCCAATCGCTTGGACAGCGCCACAATGACCGCTTCTTCGAGCCCTGCCGGAACGATGGTGCGCCGGATCGCCGTACACTTCTGCCCCGCCTTGGTAGTCATCTCGCGCGTGACCTCCTTGATGAAGAGGTCGAACTCCTCCGTGCCGGGCGTCGCATCCGCGCCGAGAATCGAGCAGTTGAGCGAATCGGCCTCCATGTTGAAGCGTACCGAGTGCTTCACGATGGCCGGATGCTGCTTGAGCTTCTGCCCGGTGGCGGCGGAACCGGTGAAGGCCACCACGTCGAGCTCGGTGACATGATCGAGCAACGTGCGCGCTTCGCCGGCGATGAGCTGAATCGCGCCAAGCGGCAGCTCCTTCGTCTCAATGATCGCCTTGAAGACCGCGTGCGTGAGATGGCATCCGGTCGTGGACGGCTTCACGATGCACGGCACCCCGGCAAGGAGCGCGGGGGCGAGCTTCTCGAGCATCCCCCACACCGGAAAGTTGAAGGCATTGATGTGTATCGCGACGCCTTCGAGCGGCACGAGGATATGTCGCCCAACGAACGTGCCGCCCTTGGACAACGGCTCCGTCGGCCCCTCGACGTGATAACGCTCATTGGTGAACTCGCGCCGACCACGACTGGCGTACGCGAAGAAGGTCCCAATCCCACCTTCGATGTCGACCCATGAATCGGCCTTGGTTGCGCCGGTCATGTATGACAGTGGATAGAACTCGTCCTTGCGCGCCATCAAGGCAATCGCAACCCGCTTCAGCATGAGGGCGCGTTCGTGGAAGGTGAACGCCCGAAGCTTTGGCCCGGCGACGGTCCGCGCGTAGTGCACCATCTGCGCGAGATCGAGTCCTTGCGTGGACGTTGTTCCGATCACCTCGCCCGTGACCGCGTGTACCAATTCCGTGGGGGTACCCGTGCCCAGCACCCACTCGCCACACGCGAAGTTCTGCACCTGCAGCATCAGCGGTTCTCCTCACCCGTTCGGCGGGTGTCATTCCATGTCTTCAGGATCTGCGGCTGCGCGGGTCGATCCGCAGGCAGCGCACGTAATGGGTCGACGGGGCGCCAATCGGCCTGCATGGCCGCCGGCAAACGCTGATAGAGCGCGGTCCCCTCGCTCTTCCACGCCAGCATGGCGTCGCTGACGTCTTTCACGATCTTGGCCGGATTCCCCACCACCACCTTGCGCGGTGGGATCTCCATATCGGCCGGCACGAAGCACAAGGCGCCAACAATGCACCCCGCGCCTACCCTGGCGTTGTCCATGATGACGGCGTTCATGCCGATCAGCGCATTGGCGCCGATCCGGGCGCCGTGCACGATCGCCCCGTGGCCGATGTGCGCGCCCGTTTCGAGCGTCACCACCACTCCCGGGAACATGTGGATCGTGCAGTTTTCCTGCACATTGCACCCGTCTTCGATCACGATGCCGCCCCAATCGCCACGAATGGCGGCGCCAGGTCCGACGTACACATCGCGACCGATGATCACGTTCCCGGTTACCGCGGCCTGTGGATGGACGAAAGCACTCTCGTGCACCACCGGCGTGAATCCCTGAAACTCGTAGATCACGATCCGCTCAGGCGCGCTCGAGAATTACCGCAAAGCCCTGCCCGACGCCGATACACATCGTACAGAGCGCGTAACGGGCATTCCGAGCACGCAATTCGTACGCGGCCGTCAAGGCGAGCCGCGCCCCGCTCATGCCGAGCGGATGCCCCAACGCGATCGCCCCGCCATTCGGATTGACGCGCGGATCGTCATCGGCCACGCCAAGCTCTCGCAGGCAGGCCAGTCCCTGCGCAGCGAACGCCTCGTTCAGTTCGATCACGTCGATCTGATCGAGGGTGAGCCCGGCACGCTCAAGGACCAAGCGCGTGGCGGGGACCGGGCCCATCCCCATGATCCGCGGCTCGACGCCGGCCGCGGCACTCGCGACCACGCGGGCCATCGGCGAGAAGCCGTACTGACGCACCGCGTGCTCCGATGCGATCAACAAGGCGGCGGCCCCGTCGTTCAGCCCACTCGCGTTGCCGGCCGTTACGCTCCCCGCGCCGTCATGCCGGAACGCGGGCTTGAGCTTGGCCAGTGTTTCAAGGGTCGTCTCGGGGCGGAGGAATTCGTCAGCGGACACCATCACCGGATCCCCCTTCTTCTGCGGAATCGCGACGGGCGCAATCTCGAGCGCATGACGCCCCGAACTCCGCGCGGCAGCCGCCCGCTGCTGCGAGCGCACCGCGAACGCATCCTGATCCGCCCGCGTGATGCCATACTGCGCCGCAACGTTCTCTGCCGTCTCCCCCATGCTGTCGGTACCGTGCAGCGCTTTCATACGGGAATTGACGAACCGCCAGCCGAGGCTGGTGTCGAACAACTGCATGTCGCGCGCGAACGGTGTCGCACCCTTCGACAAGACGTACGGCGCCCGCGTCATCGATTCCACACCACCCGCTACATAGACGTCGCCCTCACCCGCCCGAATGGCTCGCGCGGCGGAGGCCACGGCACTCAGCCCCGAGGCACACAGGCGATTGACCGTCTCCCCCGGCACTGTTACCGGGAGTTCGGCCAACAGGGCCGCCATGCGGGCGACGTTCCGATTGTCCTCACCCGCCTGATTGGCACAACCGAGCATCACGTCGGCAATGCCCGCTGGATCGAAAGTCGGCGCGGAGGCCGCCACGCGCGACATCAGCGCGCGAATCGCATGCGCGGCCAGATCATCGGCGCGCACCGTGCTGAGGGCGCCCCCGAGATTGCCGATCGGAGTACGGACGCCGTCAATGAGCCAGGCAGTAGACATCAGGGAGAGGACGATGCGGGGGTGGACGCGTCAACGATATGTGTTCGGCTGGTACGGTATACCGTGCCGCGAAAGTAGGCGACCGCGACGTCATGCTGATTGCGCACCGTCACGTCGCAGAAGGCCAACCGATTGGTGGTGGCCTGTTCGATGGCGGTCACGGTCAACCGATCGCCGGGATGTACGGCGACCGGATAGCTGATCGAACAGTCGACGGCCACGCTCAACTGGCCGCCGGCATTCGTGGCAAAGGCAAAGGCGCTATCGGCGAACGAGAAGACGACGCCGCCATGCGCCGTCCCGAAACCGTTCACCATGTCGGGGCGCACGGTCATTGCCAGGACCGCACGACCCGCCCCGACCTCGAGGAGCTCGACGCCAAGCCATTGCGACATCGCATCACGCGCCAGGAGCTGATGCACCACGGCGCTGGCGTTGGGGCTGGCGTTAGGGCTGGCCGTCGCCTCAGCCATTGGCGACGTCACTACGCAGTGCCGTCCCGGACGCGGCCGCGCGGCGCAGGCGCACACTGGCCCGGTAGCGCATGTCGCCGGTCTCCGCGAGCAGCGCATCGAGGCGCGCCAGCACGGTGGCCGCACCGATCTGATCCCCCCACATCAGGAGCCCACGCGGGTAATTGACTCCGGTGGTCATGGCGAGCTCCACATCGGCCGCAGACGCGAGCCGCAGATGCACGGCATCCACCGCCTCGTTCACCAGCATGGCGAGCACGCGGTCCACGATCTGTTGGCCGAGTTCACCATCCTCGGTAGGCGCAGGAACGGCACATCCTTCGGCGTAGGAATAAAATCCGCGCCCACTCTTCCGGCCTAGCCATCCGGCCTCGAGCAACCGTTGTTGTGCGATACTCGGGCGATACCGGGGATCATGGAACATCCCCTCGAAGACCGAACGGGTGACCGCGAAGTTCACATCATGGCCGATGAAGTCCATCAACTCGAATGGCCCCATACGGAAACCGCCGATGGTGCGCATGGCCCAGTCGATCGTCGCGCAATCGGCCACACCGTCTTCGAGCATACGCAACGCTTCGCCATAGAATGGGCGCGCCACGCGATTGACCAGGAACCCCGGCGTGTCGGCAGCGATCACCACCACCTTGCGCCACGCGACGACGAGCTGACGCGACTGCGCGACCACCTCCGGCGACGTGGTGATGGCCGGAATGATCTCAACCAGCGGCATCACCGTGGCCGGGTTGAAGAAGTGCACCCCGATCACCCGATCACGATGCGTGCACGCCCCAGCAATGGCCGCAATCGACAGTGAGGAGGTGTTGGTGGCCAGAATCGCCGTCGGTGCGACCACCGATTCAAGCGCCCGGAAGAGCGCCTGCTTCGCAGCCAACTGTTCGATGATTGCTTCAATGACGAAACTGCAGGGCGCAAAGGCCGCGAGGACCTCATCTTCCACGCCATCCACATAGCGCAGTCGCGCCAACGCGGCCTCGGCATCATCACGCGTGAGGCGCCCCTTGTCGACGTCGCGCGCAAGGGCCTTCACATGTCCGTCCCGAGCGCGTGCCACAGCGCCCGGATGCGCGTCGGCCAGGACCACGGGATGCCCGTGCATGGCCGCCACCAGCGCGATACCGCTCCCCATGGCGCCTGCACCGATCACACCGATCGGATGCGCCCCCGGCGACATCGTGTCGTGAGCCATCGTCATGCGCCGCGAAAGACCGGGGCACGCTTTTCAAGAAACGCGCGCACGCCTTCCTCGTAATCGGCCGTCCGGCCCGCTTCGGTCATGGCGGCGGCTTCCACATCGAGTTGGGCGTCCAGCCCATTCGCGAAGCTCGCATTGAGGGCACGCTTGGTGAGACCGAATCCGCGCGTGGGCTGACTCGCGAGCTGGTGCGCCACCCGCATCACGGTCGCCATCAGCTCGGCTTTGGGGACCACCTCCCAGATGAGCCCCCACTCCTTGGCCCGCGCAGCCGGGATCTTCTCTGCCAGAAAGAACATCCCCGTCGCGCGTTGGACCCCCGCCAAGCGGGGAACGAAGAACGTGCCGCTGGTGTCGGGGATCAGGCCGAGTTTGGCAAAACTCTCGACAAATGACACGTCGTCCGCCGCGAAGGTGAGGTCGCAGGCAAAGGCGAGGTTGGCCCCGGCGCCGGCCGCCACACCATTCACGGCACACAGCACCGGTTTTTCGAGAT
>JBDKIJ010000311.1:0-3360 GCA_039797155.1 Gemmatimonadota bacterium
GCCATCGAACGCCGGGCGTTCGAGCTACAGGTGGCGCCACTCCGACTCGAACGGGCCCGTGGCGGCGCCTACCGCTGGGGCGTGGAACCCGAACTGGCGATTGGACTGCTGCCTCGCATGCAGGTCGAGGTCGGCTTCCCGATCGTCCACAGTGAAGGCGGCCGCAACCGTTCGACTGCCTTGGGTGGCGTTGAGATGTCCGCGCTCTACAACCTCAACGTCGAAACACGGCTCCCTGCGCTGGCCGTCGTGGCCGACATGGTCCTCCCCATCGGCAGTGCGAGCCCCGCTGAGGCAATTCCGTCGCTCAAAGCAGTGGCGACCAAGACCTGGCCGCTGCTCCGCGTCCATGTCAACGCCCAGCGGACGTTCGCCGACGAAGCCGCAACGTCGCGCCCTGCGCGGGTGGGGACCGCCCCCGCCCACGCCGAATTCTCCCGGTGGATGACCGGCGTCGCGATCGACAAGACCATGCCCCTGCGATCGATGCTCCTCACGGGTGAAGTGGTGTTGAGCGCCCCGATGGAGCGCGATGAGCCCCGGCGCGTCGACATCGCCAGCGGGATGCGCTACCAGTTGAGCCCACGCGTGGCCTTCGACGCGGGCGGTGGTTACCGCCTACGCGGTGAAGAGCCGGGATGGTTCGTGACCACTGGTGCAGCTGTGGCGATCGGCTTCCCGTGGATGCCCCGTCGATGAGGACCCCGACGATGATGACCGACATGATCTCCCGCCACGCGCGGCGATTGGCATGCGCAGCGGGAGCGCTGCTTGCGTTGGCGGCACCTGCCGAAGCCCAGTGGTCGACCACCTACGAGCAGTTCTACCTGCAGGCGTCGCACAACTGGCAGTTCCGATCGTCGTACCAGGCGGCCGATCGGCTGTTCAACGCGTTCGACTACGGCCATGCGATCCTGTACGAGATCCTCTGGCGCTTCCCGAATGCGCCGGCCTCACGCCTCGAAGAGACAGAATACGACCGGCTCACCACGCAGATTCTGGTGAAACCGCCACGGATCCCCCTCGAGGAAGCCGCCATCGAAATCCGCTACGCGCAGCTCGCGCCGGAAGCGAAGGTGATGTTCGACTGGGCGCACATCCTCCATCGGCAGATCTACGATGTGCTCGCCGACGAGCGGATGGATCAGCCGGCCAAGGATGCCGAGATCGCGAAACTGGTCCGCTATTACAAGTCGCGCCCGGATCTTGCCTTCAGCAGCAAGCCGAAGAGCATGGCGCTCATGCAGGAACAGCCGTACTCCCTGGCCTTCCGCCTGAAGTATCCGAAGTTCAACGGCCTCATCTGGGGCTATCACTGGTTGCAGATGGGGCTCTATGAGCCGCTCCTGGTTGGGCGCACCGTCCAGGAGAAACAAGCGGGCATCCGCGCGACGGTCGCGCGTTTCTGGCAGATGCTGAGTGATGCCCCCCGAACGCTGCCATACCAGATGCCGATGACGGTAGCAATCGCGCCGAAATTCGCCGAGAAGTATCCGGAAGCATCCATCATCTTCGACAACCTGCATTCGATGCACGACGTGGTCTCCGACATTCTGACGAATCCGTCGGTGCCGCGGCATCGCAAACGCGCCGAGATTCTCCTGGCGGGGCAGCGGTATCGCGATGACACCTCCTTCGTGATGACGGAAGCGGCGTGGCGAACCATGTCGCTGCACATGGGCGCGGAGAACATGGGGGGGCTGGCGGTCGGGTTCCTCCCCACGCTGCCAACGCCGAGTGTGACGAAGGGTGCCGTCATGCAACATGATCCCGTCACGGGTGCCATGACGAAATTCCTGTTCGGCAACGCGGTCAGTGGCGACCATGCTGCCCACGGCGCTGATGCCCATGCGGGGCACACCCCGCCACCCGACACGTCCAAGACACAGGCCGGTCATGCGGGGCACGTCGCTCCAGATACGTCGAAGCTCGTTCGCCACACACCAGCCGATGTGGCCTTCATGCAGGGGATGATCGGGCATCATGCGCAGGCGCTGCAGATGGCCGGTCTCGTGGCCTCACGGACGCAGAACCCGGCGCTACGCCTGCTCGCGGAACGGATCGACGTGTCGCAACGCGACGAGATCGCCGCCATGACCCGATGGCTGACGGATCGCGGCCTTCCGGTCCCTGACACATCAGCGGCGCCCGGGGGCCATGCGATGCATCACGCAGGCGGTGGCCAGCATGACAGTATGCCCGGCATGCTCTCGCCGGTCCAAATGGATTCCCTTACGGCGGCGCGCGACGCCCTCTTTGATCGCCTGTTCCTGCAGTACATGATTCAGCATCATGAGGGCGCCCTCACGATGGTGGCGACATTGCTGAAGTCGCCAGGCGCCGCGAAGGAGACCCTCACGTACCAGTTCGTGACGGAGGTCGATGTGGACCAGCGTGCGGAGATTCGCCGCATGCAGGCGCTGCTCGCCTCACTGTCCGATACGCGCCGACGTTGAGCATGGCGCCCCATGGTTCACCATTCACACGGAACCCAATGACGACTCCACGTTTTCGCTCTGTGCTCCTCGGCGGCTCCTTGCTGCTCGCCGCTACGTCGGCGGGCGCGCAGGACCCCCGTGCGTCGCTCAAGGCCGGCTTCAAGGACGCCGGCGAAGCGATCAAGCATCTGACGCATGTCTCGCACACACCGAAGGCCGATGGCTGGTTTGACCCGAAGGACCTCGGCAACTTCGACTACGCCAACTCCGATCTGGCCTTCCAGAAGAATCTGGTCTTCCAGGGCGGCTGGCACGGCTGGCAGGCGTGGGATATCAGCAATCCCAAAGCCCCGTCGCTTCGCAAGGCGTTCGTCTGCCGCGGCGGACAGGGGGATCTGTCGGTCCACGGCACCTTGCTGTTCATGTCGGTGGAAGATCTGTCGGGACGTGTGGACTGCGGCACGGAGGGTGTCACCGATACCGTGAGCACGGGCCGCTTTCTCGGCGTACGTATCTTCGATATCCGCGACATCGACAACCCGAAGCAGGTCGCGGCAATTCAGACCTGCCGTGGATCGCATACGCACACGCTGGTAACCGATCCGAAGGACAAGGCGCACATCTATGTGTACGTGCAAGGCACCGGCCCGGTCCGCTCGTCGAGCGAGCTGTCGGGGTGCAACCGCATGCCAAACGACCCGAACACCTCCTACTTCCGAATCGAAGTGATCAAGGTGCCAGTGGCCGATCCTTCGAAGTCGGAGATCGTGAACATGCCGCGCATCTTCGCCGATGCGCAGGGCAATGTGGCGGGACTCTGGAAAGGAGGCGGCCATGGAGAAGGCACGCAGAATACCGGACGTACCGACCAGTGCCATGACATCACCGTCTATCCGGCGGTCGGTCTCGCCGCGGGCGCATG
>JBDKIJ010000312.1:0-2853 GCA_039797155.1 Gemmatimonadota bacterium
TTGCTGGATGCCGCGCTCGACGAGGGCAAGGTGGGCACGCGCCTGACCGTGGATGCGTCACTCCCCGCCTCGGTCACCGAAGGCAGCGGACTCCGCATCACCCGACGGACGCGCTACCAGCTTGATGCGCAGGCGAGTGGCCGTTGGTATCTCACGCGCAGTGAATTCATCAATGGGGCGTGGACTAGTGCAGCGCCGATCAGTGGCCCCTTCGAGGCACCCACGTCGACGTCGGGCACCGCCGGCGTTCGGTTTGCCTATTTCGACAGTCTGGGCGCCGCCGTGACGTCTCCGGTTGACGCGCGACGCATTGCGCGCATCGACCTGCGCCTGACTGCCACGGGCACCGTCTCCAGCAACCTCGCTGCTCGTGGCGTGACCGCAACGCGTGATTCGCTGGCCTTCCGCATCGCACTGAGAAACCGCCAATGAACCGTCCAACGCGCGCTTCCATTTCGGCGGCATCCCCCCGATCGCTGCGCCGCGGCATGGCGCTGCTCATCACGCTGGTACTCGTCGTCCTGTTGGCCGTACTCTCGACGGGCGCCATCATGAGTTCGACCGTAGAGTTTCGTGAAGGGCGCAACAGCCTGGTGGAGCAGCGGGCCTTCGCGGTCGCCGAGTATGGGCTGAACGCCGAAATCGCGACATGGGACCGCGGGCGTAACCTGCCACCTCCCGCTGGCATGGCCATCGGCGCCATCGACTCGATGAACGTTTTCGTAGCCCAGCAGGACACCGCCAAGGTGTATATCCAGCGTCTGACGACGACAGCCTTCCTCGTCCGTTCTGTGGGGCGGGCCTCCATCGGTTCAGCGCAGCTCGAATCGCAGCGCGAGACGCAGATGCTGGTCCGGCTGGCCTACCCGACCATCGTGCCGGGGGGTGCAATCGTGACCGCGGGGGCGCTCGAGGTGCGGGGCTCCGCGGTGGTCAGTGGAACCAATAGCCAACCTGTCGGATGGACCCAGTGTCCGCAGTTGGCAGGGCGGGACACCTTTGCCATCTCCATTGCCCCGGGGCAGTCGGCAAGCATTCAGAAACCGGAGATGGTGATCGGTGGCGTCTATCGCGATCCGGCGGCCGGCGATTCCAACACTTACGTGCGCTTCGGGACGGAAAGCTGGAACTCCCTCGTCGCCAACGCCGATCTCAAGCTCCCCGGCGGCACGTATGGACCACGCCCCGCCGGCTCATCGGCGCAGTGCCTCACGAGTGAGGCGCTCAATTGGGGAGAACCGTGGCGGAGCGGCGCCAGCTACACCGCAGGATGTCGGGACTACTTCCCGCTGATCTACATCGATGGGCCAGCGACGATCAGCAACGGTCGCGGCCAAGGGATTCTGCTGGTGAACGGGGACCTGCGACTGACGGGCAACTTTGAATGGTACGGGCTCATCATCGTCCGCGACGATATCGTGAAGGGCAATGGCACCTTCGATCTGTGGGGGAGCGCCATGGCCGCGAACACCAGCGTCAACGACAACAACACATTCAACGGCAATTCGACCTTTCGCTATTCGCGATGCGCCATCGAATCCGCGCTGCGCGCGTCGGCGATCCTTACGCGGACACGCGATCGGGCCTGGGTGCAGCTCCAATAGCAGCTTCACAAGCGACTCCAAGAGCAGCACCCGCTCAGCCCCTCGTGGCCGGGTTCAGCGGCGCTCGAGTACCGTCACGGCGTCGCCGACGCGAATGACTCCCGTGGTCGCATGCGTGGCGTTCACACCGAAGACCACGGCCCCCTGCTCCCGTCGATACGTCGCCAACGTGCGCATCGGTTCCACACCGGCCACGGCCGAATCCGGATCGACGGTTGTGAACACGCAGCGCGGACAGTGATTCCCCACGCCAACGGTGACGTCGCCGATGCGCACCGCACGCCACTGATCTTCCTCGTGCGGTTCGAGCCCTTCCAGCCAGATGTTGGCGCGAAAACGCCGACGGTCGATCTGCATTGGCGTCCCGTCGGCCGCCAGCCGATCAGCGAGCAGGTCCACCGCAGGGAGTCCCAGCAGCAGCAGTGGTGCGCCATCGGAAAAGGCGACACGACGCGACTCGGTCGACACCGGGCCGGCGTACTTCGACCGTAGTGTGCGCTGTGCCGCCGGATCGAGATACACCAATCGGCAGGTAACGCCTAGGCAGTCCCGGAGCCACGCCGCGGCCTCGTCCCCAGCATCACGTGCGAGGAGGGTATCATCCCACACCGTTACCTGACGGACCGTCGCCGCTCCGGTCGGAATCTCGATACGAGGCGCGGTACCCGATGGGGCGTTGAGTATGATCGCGCCGTTCCGCGAATCGGTGGCCAGCGTGGGCCGCACCGTGACCAAGACATGATGGGTGCGTGCCGTGATGGAGGTCCCCGTCTCGTCAACGACTAGCCACCGGCGGTCGCCCGCGGCCCCGTACTCATCGAGCTCCAGCGTGTCGACATCGATCCCGGCGGCGGATTTGATGGGATAGATGGTCAGCGCGGCAACGCGGATCATGTGTGACGCTCTTCAAAGGGTACGGTTAGCGCGCCCCGCCGCGCATGCCAGTAGCGATACACCGGATATCCCGCCGCAAGCAGCAGCGCGCCTCGGAGGGCATTACTCGGATTGGACACGATCGATCCGAGAACGACGTACAGCGCGGCGGCGATGAACAGGATCGTGGTCACGGGATGTCCCGGTGCGCGCACGGTGCACGATCGGCCGCTCGCCGCATCCTTTCGCCGGAGGGCGAAGAGTGCCGCGGCTGTCGATCCGAAGAAGATCCAATCGGCGAATACGACGTAATCGAGCAACTGGCCGTACGTGCCCGATACCAGCAACAGCAGCGCGACGGCGGACTGCGCCACCA
>JBDKIJ010000313.1:0-3566 GCA_039797155.1 Gemmatimonadota bacterium
CGCACAGTCGTGGCGCAGGGCGAGCCGCTTGAGCCCCAGCAGCGCATACCCAAGGGCTTCGGCATGGTCTGTAGCGCGATCCAGCAGGGCCTCGAGCGGGTCGACCACGACCAGCGGGACACTCCCCGACCCACCGGCAGCCGCAACAACGGCTCGCTCCACCGCAGCCAGTCCGCCATCCACCAGGGTTTCGACGATCGGCGCTTGTTCACGCAGGGCCACGGCGGCGGTCGCCAGTCGCGTCCGCTCCTCCTCGGTGATGACGCCGAGGCGGAGGCTCTCCAGAGGCACCCGGGCCGCCATCGCGAGCGCACGTTCATAGGCGCGCTCCGGGCGCATCTCGCCGGTCAGATACAACGGCCGTCCCGCGCAACGGAGCGCGATGGCGAGTGCCAACGAAGACGCCCCCGCACTGTCGTCCGCGCCCAAAACGATCAGTTCACCCCGGCGGAATCCGCCACCCATGGCCCGATCGATCGACGGGAAGCTGGAGGGGACCATACCCTGATCGATATCCCCGGCCGCCGCGCGATCGAGTCGACCGATCAGGCGGGTGAGTGGTGAGATATCACGGCTGTGCGTCATCCGCGCCCCGGTTCATGCGCCCAAACGCCGCGCCAGACGATCCAACTCCTGCACGGCGGCCCCGTCGAGATAGCCCTCCGTGGCCGTAATCACGGCGCGCACGGCCGCACCGACCGGCGACGTCGCCCCGGTCGTGGCCTCGATGAGGCGTGCGAACGGCACGCGCGTCGCCGCCGGCAGGGCCATCGAGGCCAGCCACACTTTGGCTGCCGAGGCGCGCGAGACCCGCTCCGCGACGGGCAAGCCATCATCGACGGTCACCCCCTCCGCCAATCGGGCGGTCAGCAGGGTGGCCAAGGCCACCTCGCGACCACCGCCCAGTGGCAAGCGCCCTGACAGGGCCGCCAGCGCGGGAAATGAAAAGGGCAGCGCATCGAGCGCGTGAGGCAGAGACTCGCGAAGCACGAGGGGAAGTTAATGCCGAGTCGTGCGCTATGCGCCCCCGTGTGCCCATGCTGGACCGCCCTCCCCTGCGTCGGGTACCTTTCGCCCATGGCGCAGCCGGCGAAAACGATTCTGTGGGTGGATGACGAAGCGGAACTGCTCGAGCCGCACCGGCTCCTGCTGACCGACAAGGGCTATCAGGTCCGGTCGGCAACGAACGCCGATGATGCGCTCGAGCTGCTGCGACGCCATCCCATCGATCTGGTCCTGCTTGATGAGCCGATGCCGGGAACGCGCGGACTTGATGCGTACCGGGATATTCGGGAAATGGCGCCGGCGTTGCCAGTCGTGATGGTGACCAAGAGCGAGGAAGATGCCACGCTGAAGGAAGCCATCGGGGCGAATATCCGCGATTACCTGGTCAAGCCGGTGACGCCACGGCAGGTGCTCACGGTCGTGACCCGCATTCTCGATGGGCCGCTCATCCGCTCCCAAGCGCTGGCCCGCGCCTTCGTTGAACGGTTTCGGGCGATCGAGGCGGAGCGCTATCATGGCCTGGATTGGCGCGGGTGGATCGAGCGGTTCGCCGAATTGATGCAGTGGGATGTGGATCTCGCTGAGGCGGGCGAGCTGGGTTTGCATGAGTCGCTCCGCGGGCTATACGCCGATATGCATCGCGAGTTTGCCACCTTTATGCGTCGGGAATATCCCCGCTGGTTGCGCGAACTCGATGGCGATCGCCCGCCGCTGTCGGTGGACGTGATCAGTGAGTTCGTGCTGCCGGTCCTTGCCCGCGACCGCAAGGTGCTGTTCGTGGTGATCGACTGTCTCCGGCTCGATCAGTGGCGCATGCTGGAGCCGGCGTTGGCCGGTCTCTTTGATGTCGAGACGACGCACTACTACTCGATTCTTCCCACGGCGACGCCCTACGCCCGCAATGCGTTGTTCAGCGGGCTCTTTCCCGGCGAGATCGCAGCACGATTCCCGGACTGGTGGGGGGATCAGGACGACGAAGCACTCAACGCCCACGAGAAGGACTTGCTGGTGGCGCATCTCGAGGAGCTGCAGCTCACCGTTCCCGTACGCTACCAGAAGATCACCACGTCGGCCGATGCCGATGATCTCGAACGCCACTTGCCCGCGGCGATAGCCGGCGACGGCATTCATGCGTTCGTGTTCAATTTCGTCGACATGCTGACGCATGGCCGCTCGGAATCGATGGTGTTGTACGAAGTGGCTCGTGACGAGATCGCGTTCCGTGCGCTGACGCGGCAGTGGTTCGAACGTTCGGCGCTGCGGTCGCTGCTTATTGAAGCGTCGCGCCGGAACATCTCCGTGGTAGTCACGAGCGATCACGGCGCGCTCCACTGCAATACGCCGGCCACCGTCTTCGCCAAGCGTGATGCCACGGCCAATCTCCGCTACAAGTTTGGCGAGGATCTCCGGGCCGAGCGTGCCGAGCAGGCCCTGCTCTTCACCAATCCGGATGACTTGCGGTTGCCGCATCGGACCCCGAGCGCGAATACGCTGCTGGCGGCAGGCGACACGTTCTTCGTGTATCCCACCAAGCTGCGGGAATATCAGGGACGTTATCGTGGCTCCTTCCTGCACGGTGGCGTGTCACCGGAGGAGTGCATTTTGCCGGTGGCCCTGTTGACGCCGAAGCGCTGAGATGACGGACTCGCGTCCAATCGGTTCATTGCGGACCCCCGCCCCCGTATTGTGGCGCCGCCTCTGGCGCTTTGTGGCGCCGCACAAGGGCAAACTGGTGGCGGTCGTCGTGCTCAACGCGACCGCGGCGGTCGCCGATGTCTTCTCGTTTACCCTACTCGTACCCTTCTTCAACGCGCTCTTCGGGCTGGAGCAGCTGCTGCCCGCCAAGGGGGCGATCGGGGAGCTGCTGAACACCTCGATCGGATTTCTGCTCGATCCCGCGCAGAAGATGCGATCCCTGCAGCGGGTCATGCTGCTGGTCATCGCGGCTGTAACGCTCAAGAACACGCTGGTGTGGCTCAGCGGACAGGTGGGGGTCAAGCTGCAGGAGTTCGTCGTGCGCGATCTGCGCGACGCCCTGTATACGCATTTGTTACGGCTGCCGCTTCCGTGGTTCACCCGGCATAAGGTCGGTCAGGTCATCAGTCGGGTGCTGAATGACACCGCGACGGCCAAGACGGTCGTCACGGAGCTCGTCACCCGTTCGATGTGGAGCGCGGCCCAAATCGTCGCCACGATCGCCGCCATGTTCGCCACGTCTTGGCGGCTCTCGATCGCAGCGCTGTTCATTGCCCCGATCACCATCGGTGCGGTGCAACCGGTGCTGCGCAAGTTGCGAAAGGGGTATCGGAACCTCGGGAACGATCAGGGCGAAATCACCAGTCTCGTGCAGGAAGTCGTGAGCGGCGTCCGACTGGTGAAGTCCTATCGGGCTGAACCGCTGGAGGCCGGAAAATTCACCGCGCGCAACGCCGCCTTCGCAAAGGGCTATGTACGCGTCGGTCGTTTGGCCCTGCTTTCCAGTCCGGTCATCGAGACGCTCGGGACGATCACCGCCGTGGCCATCCTGTGGTATGGCGCGCGACTGGTGATCCGTGAGCAGG
>JBDKIJ010000314.1:0-17579 GCA_039797155.1 Gemmatimonadota bacterium
GCCTTGAGCAGGCGCGTCCGTTCGGCATCGGGGATGTCCAGCAAGCCTGTCCGGTCGTTGGCCAGTTGCTCGAGCAGGGCGGTTGCCGCCGCCACCTGTTCGGCGAGGGACGATGAAGACGGGGAATTCGATGGTTCCGACATAGCCTTGAAACATAGCGGTCCCCGTTCAGGATGCGCAGCGCAGAATTGTGATATCCTGCGTGCCGGTCATATTTCCGTCATGGGCATCGTCGACGAACTGGTTGCACTCCTCGAGCTGGAGAAGCTCGAGATGAACATCTATCGCGGGCGGAACCGCGACCTCGGCACGGGGCGCGTGTTTGGCGGGCAGGTGTTCGCGCAGGCGCTCGTGGCGGCGCGTCGTACCGTGGACGAGCCGCGCGAGGCGCATTCGGTGCATGGGTACTTTTTGCGCCCGGGCGATCTCAAGGCGCCCATCATGTTCGTGGTGGATCGTCCACGCGACGGTGGCACGTTTACGAGCCGTCGTGTCACCGCCATTCAGCATGGCGATGCCATTTTTCATCTGTCGGCCTCGTTCCATGTCCGTGAGGAGGGGCTCGAGCATCAGGCCGCGATGCCGAATCTACCCGGACCGGATGCGTTCAAGCCGGAGCTCGAGCAGATCCGCGCCAACGTCGAGAAGCTGCCACCGGAGTTGCGTACGGTCCTCACCCAGGATCGTCCGATCGACTTCCGCTCGCCGGCTACGCATGTGGACGGAGGGCGAAGCGCCGAGCACCCCGAACGGTTCGTCTGGTTCCGTGTGATCGATCGATTGCCGGATGACCCGATCACGCATCAGGCGATTCTGGCGTATGCGTCCGACTACGGGTTCCTGCCGACAGCCCTCCTGCCGCACCGCATCAAGTACCGCGACCCGCGGCTGTTTCTGGCATCACTTGATCACACGTTGTGGATGCATCGGTCGTTCCGCGCCGACGAGTGGTTGCTGTACGTGATGGACAGTCCGTCGGCGGCTGGGGCCCGCGGCTTCGTACGTGGTCAGGTGTTCACGCAGGATGGCCGACTGGTCGCTTCTGTGGCGCAGGAAGGGTTGCTGCGGCTGACGGCGAATTCGTAATCGCTACTTCGTGCGTACGAACGTCAGGATCCGCTGCACGAACGGGTCGACCTGGCTGGGGGCCAGGATACGTCCCGTGAGCACGTGATTGTCCTCACCTGAGGCCGGGGTGATCCACTCGTCCTCGATGCGCGTGGTCGATGTACCGCGGACGGTTGTGATCCATGAGCGCGTGGCATCGGCGTCAACGACGGCATCCTCTTGGCTTGCGAAGATCAGCGTAGGGGTATCCCACCCCTCGAGTGGGCGCTGTTCGACGGCCTTCACCAGCGCCGCCATCGGGAAGAGCGCCCGCGTTGAGTAGGTTGTCGTCCAGTAGCGCGCCTGGTCGGCGTTGCGTGCCGGCCAGGTATGCGTGGGAATGAGCTTCGGAATCAGCACGGGGGCCCACGGCCACGTCAGCACTTTCGAGCGGAAATCGCGCACGGCGAAGTTCGGCGAGACCAACACGATTTTACGCAGCGCCCGACGCAGTGAATCGGGTTCGGTGGCCAGCCATGCGGCCAACGTGCCACCCGTGCTGGTCCCGATGAGGAGCACCGAATCCCCGAGCGCCGCACCGGCGGCGAGGGCTGCCTCAGCGTCGCGAATCCACTGCCGCGCCGTCGCGGTCGCCATGGAGTCAGCAGGGAGTCCGTGCCCGTGTAGCCGCGTCTCGAACAGATTGGCATGCAGCGAGTCGGCGATGTGCTCGGAGACGGGCGCGGTCTCCTGACGTGTGGCGGAGAAGCCGTGCAGGTACACGACGCTCCACGCAGTGCGCTGCGGGATCGAGTCGGCGAAGACCACGCGCTTCATCACGCCGGTATCGGTGACGCCGGCGCGCCGTTCGCTCGCCTCCAGCCACGCCGGCCATGAGGCGAGGGAGTCCGGGAAGGCTGACGCTCGCGTAATCAGCGTCGAGCGAGAGGAAGCCTCCGGTTCGACGCGTGCACGGGGGCCCCTCGCTATCCACAGGAGGCATACCGCGAGTAATACCACCAGCCACCAGACCGGACTCCATCGTCGCATGCGAGCCATCAGACCGCGTCCGAGAGGCTCGTGAAGTTGAAGTCCCGTACCTTGAGCGGCGGCATGGCGACGCCGGGGCCGCCTTCACCACCGGCCGTACGCACCGCCTTACCGATGCCCTCAAGATTGTTGAGCATGAACAGCGGCGAATCGTTGAAGCGGAAGTTCTTGATCGATCGCGCGATCTTCCCGTTCTCGATCAGGAAGGTGCCGTCGCGCGTGAGCCCGGTGTACATCAGCGTGCGCTGATCGAGCGGACGCAGGTACCACAGCCGCGTGACGAGGATGCCGCGCGTGGTACCGGCAATGAGCGATTCCAGCGAATCAGGGCCATCCGCCATGCGGAGTCCCGCCGTGCCGCCGGTTGGCGTCTTCCCTTGCCGGTTTGCCCAGTACCGGTTGTAGGCCAACTGGTTCAGCACGCCGTCCTTTACCCACGTCTGACGCGAGAGCGGGAGCCCTTCGCCGTCAAATGGTGACGACAGAATGAGCGGGTCCGCCGGATCGGAATACAGCGTCACGCGCGGGTCAACGATGCGCTCACCGAGCTTGGTCCCGCCGGGCTTGGCGAATGCGGAGCGCCCTTCATCAGCGGCCCGGGCCTGGAAGGCATTGCCCATGAGGCCAACGAGATTGGCCGTTGCCTCCGGCTCAAAGATCACCGTATAGCGCCCGGGCTCGATGGCGACCGGATTGCGCGACGCGCGTGACTTCTCGATGGCCCGATTGGCGATCGCCGCAAAGTCGATCCGATCCCAGTCGGTATCCTCGGCGCCCACCCATCCAGAGCCGGTGCCGTCGTTGGTGCGGGCGGTGAGCGTATAGTTCGCAAGCGTGCCGCGGTGATAGGCGAACAACCCGGCATTCGTACCGATCGCCGACGCACTCGCGTTGCAGATGATGAAGCCGGCGACGGTCAGTTCCTTTCCGCTTCTGGCCGGAGCCAGCGCGGTGAGCGCTCCCTTCGCACGGTCCTCGGCTGTGAGTGCAGCGGTGCGGTCGGACCAGGCATCGACGGCCGCATATTGCTGCACCCCGAGTTCGCCGAGGTACTCGGGATCCTCCGGTGCGAGCTTCGCGATCGCCTCGGACTGCTGCACGGCGCGACGCAGCCCTTCGTCGCTCCGGTCATTCGTGACAACACTCGCCTTCCGCTTGCCGAACACGCTTTGCACGCGGATCACCGTGTTCGTCGTGACACCACTCGTGGACAGCTGATTGTCGGCAAATCGCAGGTTGGTCTCGCGGCTGCTCTGCACGGACACCCGCACGGCATCTGCCTTCGACATCTTCACGGTCCGCTCGACGAGTGCCTGGGCCTCATCACGCGACAGCACCCCATCGGGGAGACGCGCACTGTCAAAGAGCGAACGCGGGGCATCGGAGAAGCGGCTCATACGGTGCGTCCCGTGTTGATGATGTTCGTGTTGCGGAATCGGGCCGGTGGGCAGCCGTGGCTCACGGCATTCGACTGGCCGGGTTGTCCCTTCCCGTCGTTGAACGTGCCACCGTGCATGTAACTCGTCTTGCCGCCGAGCATGTCGAGCGTGTTCCAGAAATCCGGCGTGCGCATCTGGTAGGCGGCGTCCTTCACCTGGCCAACGATCTTTCCCTTACGAATCTCGTAGCAGAGCTGTGCACCGAACTGCGCATTGTAGCGCTGCTGGTCGATGGAGTAGGAGGCGCGCCCGATCATCGCAATGCCCTTGTCGGTCGCGGCGATGAGATCGTTCCAGCCGAGGTCCTTGTCGCCCGGCAGCAGCGAGACATTCGGCATGCGGAGGAACGCGACATCGGCCCAGCTCTGCGCGTACGAGCAGCCGTGTGAGCGGACCGGCTTACCGGACTTTTCGTAGTACGCGCGCAGCCACGGTGCCTGTTCGCGGTTGGTCTGATAGTCCACGAAGATCCCATTCGTGATGATGGGGAAGTCTTCCGGGACCACGCCGTCGTCATCGTAGCCGATGGTAGCCAGCGCGCCGACCTCACTGCGGTTGCCAACCACCTGCATGATCGGTGAGCCGAACTTGAGCGAGCCAAGGACCTTCTCCGGCGGCGCCACGAACGATGTCCCGGCATAGTTGGCTTCGTAGCCCATGGCGCGATCGAGCTCCGTGGCGTGCGCGACGGATTCATGAATCGTGAGGAAGAGCTGCGACGGATGCAGGATCAGGTCGTAGCGCCCCGGCTCCACCGGCTTGGCGGTCAGCTTCTCCGCCGCTTCACCGGCCCACACCTTCGCATTGGTCACGATGTCGGCTTCCAGCACGTACTCCCAGCCGCGGCCAGCGGGCTGCACGACCTCTGGACCGCGCACGGCCGTCCCGGTGCGGTCTGGCGAGACGGCGGTGCACGACATCGTCACCCAGCTGCGCACGTAGTCCTGCGTGGTGACCGTACCTTCGGTGTTCGCATAGTTCCGTTCTTCCTTCACGAACGAGAGCCCGGAGTTCACGAACCGCACCGTCGGCACCGTGAGGGCTGCGGCGTTGGCACGCAGCAGGAGGTCGGCCTTCTCTTCGATGGTGATCGTGAAGGGGTCGATGGTGTAGCTGGAGCGCCAGGTGCGGTCGCCGAGTGATGGAGCGGGGGCCAGCTCCACGCGGCGATCGCGCGCGACGCGATTGGCCTTGGCGATGGCGACCGCTTCCTGCGCGGCGCCACCGACGCCGGCCTTGGTGAGCACTTGCGTAGCCGCAAAGCCCCAGCAGCCGTCTACCAGCACGCGCACGCCACAGCCCATGGTATCCGTGTCTACCACATCGGTGACCTGCTTCTCACGCGTCTGCACGCTGTTGTTGCGATTGCGGGCGATGCGGACATCGGCCCATGACGCGCCGGCGCGCTTCGCCGCATCGAGCGCTTCCATCATCAGCTCGCGGGTAACGGCATCGGTATACAGCACCGGCAATGGCCGCGGGGCTGGCCAGGCTCTCAGTACCTCGGGGCCAACGGCCAAGGCACCGAGCGCGGCACCTCCGGTGGCAAGAAAATCGCGACGGGTGGTCATGGCGTTTCGAGGAAGGATCGAGCAGGGAGAGAGGGTCGGGAACTGAGCATTACAGAACAGGAATGGGCTTCGCCGACAATCGTCTGCGGCCGTCTGTGGCCGTCTGCGGTAATCAGTTCAACCCGCTAACGGCTCGCGCGAGAATCTGCGGGTCGATATTGCCACCGGTGGTCACGACGAGCGTCGTGCGCCCCGCTGTGTCGATCTTGCCGCTCAACAACGCGGCCAACGCGGCGGCACCACCCGGCTCCACAACCAGCTTGAGTTCCCGCACCGCAAAGGCAATCGCGCGCAGCACCTCGTCGTCCGTCACGGTGAGGCCACGCCCGACCCGAGGCTGATTGATCGCAAAGGTGTACTCACCCGGGATGTCGGTCACGATCGCATCGCAGATCGAGCGCTTGCCAGGCTCGATCGGCACGCGATGGCCGAGCGCCAGCGACCGGGTCGTGTCGTCGAAGTCCGCCGGTTCACACGGATGGACCACTGTCCGCGGCGATACCGCTTCGGCGGCGAGGGCACATCCCGCGGTCAGGCCGCCGCCGCCGCAGCACACGAGCATTGCATCGACCGAGGCACCAAGCGCCGAGGCCTGCTCTAATGCTTCGAGCGCCAGCGTGCCCTGGCCGGCGACGATGTGCGGGTCCTCGAACGGCGGAACGATGGTAGACCCACGCTCGGCGGCGATGGCACCGCCAATCGCCACCCGATCCTCCGTCCAGCGGTCGTACAGGACCACCTCGGCACCGAAGGCCCGCGTCCGCTCGATCTTGAGGGCGGGGGCGTCCTTCGGCATCACGATCACCGAGCGCATGCCAAACAGCGTGGCACTGTAGGCGACGGCTTGCGCGTGATTCCCTGACGAGTAAGCGACGACCCCACGGGCGCGCTCGGCCTCCGACAGCTGCAAGAGCCGATTCAGCGCGCCGCGCAACTTGAAGGAGCCGGTATGCTGCAGGACTTCAGCCTTGAGCAGGACCCGGCCGCCAGCCGCGGCATCGAGTGCCGGGGAGGAGAGCAGGGGGGTGTGCGCGAGATGGGGCGCAATCCGTGCGGCGGCCGCACGAATGTCATCGATCGTTGGGACGGGATACGAAGGAGAGGCCATGGCCAGAATGTATCAGCAGAACGATCCGGTGGGACGTTTATTAGGACAATGTCTTTCCCCACCGTTCTCCGACTGGCGTTCGTGTCCGCCATGCTTGGTGTCACGTCGCCAGTCCTGGCGCAGCCGGATTTCCGGGTCTATCGGACCTCAGGAAATATCACGCTCGATGGGCGCCTCACCGAGCCCGCCTGGGCGGCCGCGGACTCCATTACGGATTTCCGCCAGAGGGACCCGCGCGTGGGTGAGCCAGTCTCCGAGCGCACCGTGGTCCGCCTGCTCGCCACACCACAGGGATTGGCGGTTGGCTGGTGGTGTTACGACCGGGATCCGGCGGGGATCGTCCGCTCGCAGTTACGGCGCGATGCCGAGCTTCGCACCGACGATTATGTCTCCATGGGCATCGATGGCCTGCATGATCGCCGCAGTGCCTTCTACTTCCGTTCGAACGCCAACGGCGCCATGTGGGACGGCGAGCATATCGATCAGGAAACGGGGAACGAGAGTTGGGATGGCGTCTGGGATGTCCGAGCGCGCGTTACCGACGAAGGCTATGTCATTGAAATGCTCATTCCGTGGGCCACGCTGCGCTATGCGCAGGGTGACAGTCTCATGGGGATGAACTTTCGTCGGTTTCAGCCGCGCAAGAACGAAGAAGCCCTCTGGCGCGCGTGGCGCCGCACCGAAGGACTTCGATTTCTCGAGAAGGAAGGATTGGTAGGCGGCTTCGCTGACTTACCCGCGCGCCCCCGGATCGAAGCACGGCCCTACGTGGCCGGTGATGCCGCGATGGCCGAGCGGCGCTACTTCCCGGTGCGTGGCGATAGCGTTATCGGCTCGGCGGCACGCAATGGGAACATCGGGCTCGATATCAAGGCTCCGATCACCAACACGCTCACGGCGGACGTCACGATCAATCCCGACTTCGCCCAGGCCGAAGTGGACCGGCAGATCGTGAACCTCACGCGGTTCCCGCTGTTCTTTCCTGAGCAACGATCATTCTTTACCGAGGGGGCCGCCATTTTCGACTTCGGGCGGCCGCAACAGGCGCAGCTGTTCTATTCGCGGCGCATCGGCCTCGGCGCGAACGGGATCCCCACGACCATTCCCCTCGGAGTTCGCGTGCAGGGGCGCTCGCGATCGCGACAGCTCGGGATGTTGGCGGTACGATCGGATGAAGCGGATGACGTGACCAGTGGCGTGTTCCGCGTCAAGCAGGATCTGCTCGGCCGCGGCTACCTCGGTGCCATGGCCACCTACGCGGGTCGGCAGAGCGGCACGACGGGCCTCGCGGGCGGCGTGGATTTCTTCCTCCCCTACATCGTGAACGGCGGGGAGAACCTGATCATTCAGGGAAATGCCGCGTGGAGCCAGGATTCGGTCGGTGCCGCGCGCGGTGGGCATTACCGGCTCATGGTGGATTACCCGAACGATCGCGCCGACATCGTGGTGCGTGTCGATCGTATCGAGACGGCGTACAACCCGACGCTCGGGTTCGTGCAGCAGCGTGGGATCCATCGAGTGGCCGGGAATACCCAAATCTCGCCAAGGCCACGACGATCGAAGTACATCCGACGCTATGAGTTCAATCTGCTGGCCTATGACTTCGTCTGGGGGATTCAGGGGGGGCTCGATAACGCCTCACTGGGGATCAAGCCGTTCGGGCTTCAGATGCAGTCCGGTCATCGGTTCGAAGTGAATTTCCGGCGGCGCTTTGATGCGCCGACCGATGCCTTCGGTGTGTTCCCCGGGGTGAGTATTGCGCCGGGGGCATACTGGTGGAACCGAGCCGAAGTGCAGTTCAACATGGCGGAAGCCAGCGCGGCCCGACTGACGCTCAATGCAAGCACGGGGGAGTTCTACGACGGGCGCTCGACGGAGTTCACCGGATCCTTGCGGGTGCGCCGTGCTCCCCATGTGCTGACCACAATTGATGCGTCACGCGCATTGGTGCTGTTGCCGAATGGCCGCTTCGCGGCCAATACCTTTCGGCTGCGGAGCGACTACGCATTCTCACCGCGGCTCAATGCGACCGTATTCGCGCAGTGGGACAATCAGTCGAAGCGGGCGTCCACCAACGCGCGTGTCCGATGGACGCTGAAGCCGGGCAGCGACCTCTTCGTGGTCTGGAACAGCAGTTGGCCGACCGGGCTCGAGCGTCCGATTCCGTGGCTTCGCCCGTCGCGCGGGGGGTTGGTGGCGAAGTACGTGTACTTCTTCCGGGCCTGACACCCCCGAGGCGCTGGCACGGCTTTCGCCGACGTGACGGCGCGCGCCGCCGGTCTTCCATGGCGGTGCGGCGTTTTCCCGTCACCCGCGCATGCGCGATCGCGCACAGGAGAGACTCGATGGCTTTGCTTACCCGCCGCCAGGGATCACCGGCGACTACTGATGATGTGTTCACCGGCATCATGCGTCGCATGCTCAATGATCCGCTGATTTCCACACCCTTTGTCAACACGGCCACGGCCTGGATGCCCGCCGTCGACGTGTCGGAAAATCGTGACGCGATCATGCTGACGGCTGAGTTGCCGGGAATCGACGAAAAGAATATCCGGATCGATCTCGACAACAATGTCCTGACCATCGCCGGAGAAAAGGATCAGGAACGTCGGGAGGGAGACGAGGACAGCGCGTACTTCCTATCAGAGCGCTTCTACGGCGCCTTCCAGCGGGCGTTCACGCTGCCACGCACCGTGGATGTGGACAACATCCATGCCGATTTCGACAAAGGCGTCCTCAAGGTGACGCTGCCGAAACTCCCGCAGGCCAAGGGGCGCCAGATTCAGATCGGCTGAGTATGGTGCGATCGCCGCACGGGTGGTGCGTCTATCCGGTCGTGGTGCGCACGACCCGTGCGTCGGGAGGAAGATCCAGAGGGATATCATTGCCCTCCGGGTGCAGCAGGAAACACGTCGCGCCACTCCCACTCATCATGCCGATTGCGGTATGGCCCGCCGCGCACAGGCGCTCCGCCTGAGCGGCGAGTTGGGGTAAGACGTGCGCCACACCCGGATGCATACCCATCACGACGGCTTCAAAATCGTTGTGCGCGTACGACGCAACAGCCTGCCAGGACGTGAACACGTGGGGGCGGTAACGAACGGATGATGTCGTCGTGCCACGCGCCGCGCGCTCGGCAGCAATGGCCCCGTATGCGGCCCCGGTATTGATGCCCGCCGTGAAGGTGACCAGCGTCACCGCCATCGCGGGAAGCGGCGACAACGGAAGGAAACGATCGCCTCGATGCCAACCCCAGCCGAGTGCGTCCTGCGCCACGAGAAACGGGACGTCGGCGCCGAGCTGTCCGCCAAGCTCGACCAATCGATCTACCCCCAGAGGACAGGGGGCCAGCGCATCGAGCGAACGGAGCACCGCGGCGGCATCGGCACTGCCCCCGCCAAGCCCACCCCCCACGGGGATGTGCTTCTCGATCGCGATCTGCCACGTAGTGTCCCACGATGCCGCGTGCGTGTAGAGCGCGGCGGCTCGCCAGGCGAGGTTGTCCTGCATCGTACCGAGACCGCTGGCCGGCATCGATGGCCCGTCACACGTGAGGTATGATGGTCCGTCACCCACCGTCACCTGCACGAGATCGTGCAGGGCGAGTCGCTGGAACAAGGTCTCAATGCCGTGGTAGCCGCTCGCCTCGCGCGCGAGGATGCGCAGAATGAGGTTGATCTTCGCGTGGGCGCGCTCGATGTGCACTGGTACTTGATCGCCAAGCACCTCGCTGCGTTCGAATCCGATCGCGGTGCGGCGAGAGGACATCAGGTCGTGCCCGCGAGATCGAGCAGGTCGCTCAGTTCCTCGAAAAGCGCGTGCGCTTCTGGCTGCGCCACTGTACCGCGTTGCCAATGATGAGCTAACTGGTCGCGGAGTATCTTCGCCCGCTGCAGGGCACTGCCCCCCCGGTACAACAGGGATTCGATGGGCACGATGCTCGGCGGCGCGGACGGCGCGCCACTCCACGCGAGCGCCGCCTGCTTCACCTGCTGGGCCAGTTGCGTGTCCGAATACTCAGGCGTACGGAGGACCTGCGCGTACTGCTGAATCGCCTGGAGCTCGTGCGCGTTGGCGAGGGGCGCGCGGGCCATGCGGGTCGCGAGCCCTGCGATGCTGGTGGCCGCGTAGCTTTCCGCCAGTTCGGCCAGTCCCATCAGGGCACGGCGTAAGGCATCCGTGCGCGCGACCGGCGGGGGCTCCACACCGGTCGCGAGCGTCTGCGCGCATTCACGCCCCAACAACTCGGCCGCCATATCGAGATCGACGCGAAAGCGGCGCGCCAAGGTCATGGCCGGCGTCGGATTGCGCTCGAGGATCGCGGGGTGCCCATCATCGGGGAACAGGCGCGCGATCGGAATCACTGGGCCCGCCGGTGGTTCGATGGGCGGTGGACCGGCGAGATGGCTGGAGGCAGTCGTCGCGAGTGACACCGCGAGGGTGCGGCACTGGCGCACCTCGAGCTCGGACCAGTGCGGTGCCTGCTGGACCAGCGCCTGCACCGAGGTCAGGACCTCGCGCAACGACTGTTGGAGTCGTGGATCCCATCGGAGCGCCCCGTCGCGCAGGCTGATCGCAATGCGTTCCATGGTGGCCGCCACATCGGCAAGCCCGTCGAGGCTGGTCATGGCGGCGCTCCCACGGAGCGCGCGCGCATGCGATACGAATGCCGTGGCCTCTGGCGCGGTAGACACGGCATCCGCCAGGACCCGATCCATCCGTTCGAGATACTCGATGGCTTCCTTCTGAAAGAACTCGAGCAGGGCCGGAGGCGTCGTCATGCGGGGCGATGGCGTCGGATCGTGATGCTCAGAAGCGGTCCGCTTCCCGGCCGGCATCCATCGCCGCTCGGATCTCGCGAACCGCCGCTTCCATGCCAATAAAGATGGCGCGTCCGACGAGTGCGTGCCCGATATTGAGCTCCTCGATCTGCGGGATCGCGGCGACCGGCCCCACATTGGCGACGGAGAGCCCATGGCCCGCATGGACGGCCAACCCCAAGGAGGCCCCGAGGGTCGCTGCGTCCCGCAGGGCCCGAAGCGGCGCAGCGTCACGGGGATGATGGGCGTACGTCCCGGTGTGTAGCTCGATGGCCTCGGCCCCGGTTTCACGCGACAGCCGCACGGCGTCCGGATCCGGGTCGATGAAGAGGCTGGTGCGAATGCCTGCCGCCTGCAGTCTGGCGACGGCCGCCCGAACGGTCGCCTCGTGCCGACAGACATCGAGGCCCCCCTCGGTGGTGACTTCCTCGCGTCGTTCCGGCACGAGGGTCACCTGCGCGGGGTTCACGGCAATCGCCAGGGTCAGCATCTCCTCGGTGATCGCACACTCCAGGTTGAGCAGTGTGGTCACCGTCGCCGCCAGCCGATGGATATCGTCATCCTGAATATGCCGGCGATCCTCGCGGAGATGGGCCGTGATGCCGTCGGCCCCGGCCCGCTCGCAGAGGACGGCCGCCGCAACCGGATCCGGTTCGGCGCCCCGTCTGGCCTGCCGGACGGTCGCGACGTGGTCGATGTTCACGTAGAGACGCTGGTAGGGGAGGCGGTAGTGCTCGGGGTCACGGGACGTCACGATCGTGGCTCGGTCTGGGGCGGTGTGGGGTATCCGGACGCTGAATCAAGACTAGCTTTAGCGACCGGACGGTTCACTTGGAAGGGAAGGAGGCAGTTGTGCGCGTCATGCACCGCGTGTTGGGGCTCGCCATGAGCGGGCTGATGCTGAACGCCTGCGTGCGTCAGGCTGTTGCCACGGAAACGTCGATCCCCGGGGCGCCAGCGGCGCCGTCGGTGCGACCCAGTGATGGACGCCCGGCCGGCGCGACGACGGGCCGTTCGGTGGTCGTGGATTTCCTGGCCGCGGTGAACGCGCAGGACCTGCAGCAGATGGCCGCCATGTGGGGCAACGCCAAGGGACTGGCCCGCGAGCAGCTGAAGCGCGAAGAACTCGAGAAGCGCCTCATCATCATGCAATGCCTCATGCAGCATGACACGATGCGCTTCGCGGAGGAGCGCCCCCGATTGAGCACGGGGGGGCGTCAGGAGTACCTCGTCGAGCTGAAAAAGGGGAACGTCACCGCCCAGACATCGATCATGACCGTGGCGGGACCGGGTGGACGCTGGCTGGTCGAGGACGTGGACGTGACCAAGCTGCGCGAGTTCTGCCGCTGAGCGCGTGCGGGTGGCGGCGGGCTGGTCCTGATCGCCGCCCCGACTAGTATTCGGACAGCTCGACGAGAATGCCGGCGGTCGCGCTCGGGTGGAGGAAGGCGATCCGCTTCCCCTCGGCGCCGATACGGGGAACCTCGTCGATAAGCCGGAGTCCGGCGTCACGGCACCGCTGCAGCATGCCGTCGAGGTCGTCCACGGCGAAACAAACATGGTGAATGCCGGGCCCACGCTTGGCGACGTATTTCCCGATCGGGGTGTCGTCAGCGGTGGCCTGCAGCAGTTCCACGAGCGACTCGCTTGCGGCGAGGCCGACGATGCGGGCGCCGTCCGCATCATTGAGGGGCACCTCCGGCATCTCCAGGACGTCGCGGAGGATGGGCAGCAAGTCGTCGATGGCGCGCACGGCAACCCCGATGTGGGCGATGCGCGTGCCGCGGCGAAGCGGTTCGGTCATGATGGTCTTCGGAGTACGGGGGCCAGACGAGTGAATTCTAATTCCCGGTCGGCGCGGAACGGGCATCGCGCCGCCAGTCCTTCAACGGAGCAGATGATGGCGAACGCAGTGGAAGTGAACGACGGGAACTTTGCCACCGAGATCCAGCAGCACGACGGGTTGGCCATGGTGGATTTCTGGGCGACCTGGTGCGCCCCGTGCCGCATGATCGCCCCGATCGTCGAGGCGCTGGCCACGGAGTTCGCGGGGCAGGTCAAGATCGCCAAGCTCGACGTCGACCATAATCCGCGGACGGCGGCGCAGTTCAATGTGCGCTCGATCCCAACCATTCTCTTCTTCAAGAACGGGCAGCTGGTCGATCAGGTCGTTGGCGCGGTACCGCGTCCGGCGCTCGAAGCGAAGATCAAGGAGCACGCCTGACCGATTCCCGGACGGACGCAACGGGCGAGTTGGCGCGGCTGGCGGCTGCGTCCTGGCCCGACGCGGCCGTCCCCGGCGCGCTCCATGTCGTGAGTACCCCGATCGGCCATCTGGCTGATCTCTCGCTGCGAGCATTGAGCGTGCTGCAGCAGGTTGGGGCCATTTGCTGTGAGGACACGCGCCACACGCGACCGCTGCTGGACCGGTTCGGGATCAACACGCCAACGGTCGCGGTGCATGAGCACAACGAGGCTGGCGTGACGCCGCGTCTGCTGGAGCGGATGCGGGCGGGTGAGGCGCTGGCGCTGGTGAGTGACGCGGGGACGCCGCTCGTCTCGGATCCCGGGGGGCGGCTGGTGCATGCGGCGGTCGAGGCCGGCGTGCGGGTGGTGCCGGTTCCCGGTGCGTCGGCGACGCTGGCCGCGCTCGTGGCGGCAGGGCTCGCGGCGCATCCCTTCACCGTGCTCGGCTTCCTCGACCGCAAGGGCAAGGATCGGGAAGACCAGCTTGCGCTGGCGACGCGCTTGCCTCACGCCGTGGTGCTGTTCGAATCCCCCAACCGGCTGGTCGAAACCATTCGGGAGCTGGCCTCGCTTGCCGGGGCAGCACGACGCGTGGCGGTATGCCGCGAGTTGACGAAGCACTTCGAGGAGATCCGGCGCGGAACGCTCGACGAGGTGGCTGCGTATTACGACGGCACCCCGCCTCGCGGCGAAATCGTGATCGTGCTTGAGGGCGCCAGCGTGCAGGCGCCGACAGAGGACGGTTTGCGGTCGGCGGCGTCGGCATTGCGTGCCGAAGGCTTACGTCCTCGCGACATCGTCCGCATTCTCATGGATGAGCACGGCGCCAGCCGGAATCTCGCCTACCGTCTCGCCCACGATACCTGAATCCTGCATGCGGCCGCTCCCCGTGTTCCGTCGCGCTGTGTACACGGCGCTGTTGGTCGCCGCGGCGGTGGCTGTCACCGCAGCGGGTCGTGCGGCGACGGGAACGGGCGCGGGAACGGGGCCGGGGCGCCTCGCGATCGCTCGGGTGCATTACGAGGGCGGCGGAGATTGGTACGCGAATCCGTCGAGTCTCCCCAACCTGATTCGGGCCATCGCCGAGCGGACGTCGCTCCCGATCGAGCGGCAGGAAGCGACAGTGCGCCTGACCGACTCGGCGCTTTTCGATTTCCCGTACCTGCATGTCACGGGACACGGGGAGATGGCACTGAGTGCGGCGGAAGTGCAGCGGCTGCGTACGTATCTGCTGCGCGGTGGCTTCCTGCACGCCGACGATAACTACGGGCTCGATGAAAGCTTCCGGCGGGAGATTGCCAAGGTCTTTCCCGATCGCCCGCTCGTCGAGGTGCCGACCTCGCACCCGATCTACCACCTCGTGTACGACTTCCCCGCGGGGCCGCCGAAGATCCATGAGCATGATGGCAAGCCGGCCAAGGGCTACGGCATTTTCATCGGCAATCGGTTGGCGGTGTACTACACCTTTTCCGCCGACCTTGGGAACGGGTGGGAGGATATCGGGACCTATCCCGATCCGCCGGCCTTGCATGAGCAGGCGCTTCGGCTCGGGGTGAATCTGTTCACCTATGCCATCACCAGCCGGGTGACGCCGTGACGGCACCGCTGCTCTCGGGCGACCGGATCGTGTCGCTGCCGATACGTGTCGGCGAGGCCCGGCGCGGATTGCAGGTGCGCGTTCTCAGCCTCTTCGGCGCGCTCGCCTTGGTGGCCGTCCTCGTGATCAGCATGGCCGGTGCGATCGCGCTGGCCAATGGCCGATGGATGCTGTGGCCGCGTGCGATCCCGTTCGTACTCTGGGGGCTGGTCGCGGCTAGCGTGCTCGCCATCAGCGGGATCGCATGGCGTCGCGTGCGGCGGTCCTTCACGATGGCCGGCGTGGCATCACTCGTCGAGACCGAACAGGTCCTGCGCGACGGATCGCTGCGCGGCGCGTTGGAAGTCGGCGACGGTGGGGTGTTGGCCGCGCGTGCCTCGCAGGATGTGGCGCGTCGGTTGCCGGTGGGAGCGCTGACGCCGAGTACGTTCCGCACGCTCCAGTGGCAACTGCTCCTCGCGGGCGTGGCCGTGGTGGTGAGTGGGGTGGCACTGCGGGCCGTCTCATCGCGGTGGCCGGATGGGATGGCGGCGCTACGTCATCCAATCGATGCCTGGCGCGGGACGTTACTGCCGGCGCTGGCCTTTGATCGATTGCCCGCGCGAGTTCCACGGGGGATGCCGGTCACCGTGCGGATTCACGCGCCCGAGCGCTCCCAGGTGCATGTATCGCGTCGGGCCGAAGGCGAGGCGTGGCGTGACACGGTGCTGCAGGTCGTGGATGGCATCGCGAGCCTCCCGATCGGCCCGGTCCGTGCACCCGTGACGTTGCGTGTGGCCGATGGACGGGCGCCGATGGTGTCGGCGATTCTCGCGGTCGAGGATCGCGCGTGGTTGGGCGATGTCGCGCTGCGCGCGCAGTACCCCGCGTATCTCGAACGCACGGACGAAACGTTGGAGCCGGTGCCCCCCTTGCGTGTGCCACGCGGCACGCGGGTGCGGGTTCGGGTGGCACTGCGCAGCGGAGCCCGCGATGCGCAGCTGACCAATGGGCGTGATACGGTGTCGCTCGTGACGGTACGAGGTGCCACGGCCACAGAGGCCGCCACCGATGACGTCAGGGCGGAAGGCGTGCTCCCCATTGATCGCGACGGCACGTGGCGCTGGCTGGCCGATGCGACACCGCGTGCCGATGGCGTGGTGCTGTCTCCGGAATTGCCGGATCCGCTCCCGTTCACCGTGGTGCCCGATGCGACCCCCCAAGTGACCATTCTGTCCCCGCAATCAGATACCGCGATCGGACCGACGGGGCTCGTCGATGTGGTGGTGGATGCGAGTGATGACCATGGAGTGCGCCGCGTGCAGCTGCAGCTGTGGCGTGAGGCCGCGAGTGGGGTCGGCGCGGTCTCAAAGGAGCGCATCGACGTGGCGCGTCCTGACGCCGCGGTGTTCGAAGGGAGCGCCACGATTCGGCTCGATGGCCGGTCGCTTGAACCGGGCGATCGGCTCCATCTGACGGCGCTCGCCACGGACAACTCCCCGTGGGCCCAACAGACGCAGAGCGCGGAAGTCATCCTCCGGATGCCCACGCTGAGTGAGCAGCGCGCCATGGCGCGCGCAATGGCCGATTCCTTGGCCGCCAAGGCGCTGCAGTTGGCCCAGCAGGAACGGCGTCTGCAACAGAATACCGCGGATGCGTCGCGGAACCGGGAGCTTGCCGGCGGCACGGGGCGGGAGGCCACGCCACCGAATGGTGCCAAGGGCGACGCGAAATCGATGTCCTTCCAGCAGGCGGAGAAAGTCAAGCAGATGGCGCGCGAGCAGCAGCAGCTGGGCGCGCGCGTGGATTCCTTGCGGCAGAACGCGAAGGAGCTCGAGTCGCGTCTCAAGAACGCGAATGCACTGGATACCGCGCTGGCGTCCCGAATGAAGGATATTCAGAAGATGCTGCGCGAGGCGATGACGCCGGAAATGCAGCAACAGCTCGAGGCGCTGAATCGGAGCGGCGATCGGCTCAGTGGGACGCAGGCGCAGCAGTCCATGCAGCAGCTCGCCGAGCAACAGAAGCAGATGCGGCAGCAGCTGGAAAAGAGCGCCGAGATGCTGAAACGGGCCGCACTCGAAGGCGCGATGCAGACGCTGCGTGATGAAGCGCGGGAGTTGACGAAATCGCAGCAACAGTTGGCCGACCAGATGCAGGGAAAGCCGGGCGATCCATCGGACGCGGCGAAGGCGCCGCCCACGCAGACGCCTCGCAATACCTCATCGGATCCGCGCGCCCTCGCTGATCGGGCGCGCGATCTCGAGCGGGAGGTGCAGGCGCTGGCGAAGCGCCTGGAGGAAGCAGGGGCACGGCCCGGAGCGAGCAAGACGCGCGAGGCACAGCCGGCCGCGAAGCAGGCGGCCGACGCGATGCAGCGCGCGGCGCAGCAACAAGCGCAGCAACAAGCGCAGCAACAAGCGCAGCAACAGGCGCAGCAGCAGGCGCAGCAGCAGGCGCAGCAGCAGGCGCGTCAGGGCCAGCAGGGCCAGCAGGGCCAACAGGGCCAGCAGGGCCAGCAAGGCCAGCAGGGCCAGCAGGGCCAGCAAGGCCAACAGGGTCAGCAAGGCCAGCAGGGCCAGCAGCAAGGCCAGCAGGGGCAGCAGAGCGCCGCCGAACAGACGCGACGCGCGGCCGAGGCCATGGACAAGGTGGCGCAGCAACTCGCTTCCGCGCGCGAGGCGCAGGTCGACGCCTGGAAGGGGGAGCTCTCCGATCAGC
>JBDKIJ010000315.1:0-4645 GCA_039797155.1 Gemmatimonadota bacterium
TCGGACATGCTGTCGTGGCTCGAAGCAGAACTGCATTACGAGGTCCCGCTGCGCACGCTCGAAATCGCATTGGTCGCGGCGAAGATCAACATCCGCAAGGAAGCGGCGCGCCTGCGTCGCGACGATGACCGCTGTCTGGCCGGATTGGCGCGAGGGGAACAGGCTGCGGCTGAAGGACGTCTCGTGTCGCACGCCGAGGCGACGGCACAGTTGAAACGGTGGTTGGTGTAGCGCGGGATAACCGCGGAGGCAGGGCGAAGGGGGATCAGGAGGCAGGGAGCGGTGCCCGTCAAGGGCGCGACCCACCCGCTTCGAGCGAGCATCTGGCAGGCCGCGCAGCGGCCGAAGTGGCGAGCGAGGGGCGGGATGGGCCGCGACCCCCGCAGACCGACACCACGCATCGCGAACGCGCTGCTACCGCCCTGGCAGCCGCAGCATGAGCGTCATCGGGTCTATCGGCGACGCCTGAAATCCGTAGCGCAGATAGAACGCTTTCGCTCGGTCATTGAGCGCGTGCACCAGCAGCGCGCGAATCCCCGCCTGCTCCGAGACCGCCACCGTGCGTTGCAGCGCATCCCGCAGCATCGCCGCGCCCAACTGCATCCCCTTGTCACGCCCATCCACCGCGAGTCGCCCCAACACCATGACCGGAATCGGATCGGGCATGTTCCGTCGCACCGATCCCGTCGCCGCCTGCAGCGCGACTGCGCCGGCCGCGAGTGCGTAGTAGCCGCAGACGCGCTGCGTGTCATCGACTACGACGAATGTGCGACTCGCGCCAGTGAGCTGATTCGTCATCGCGCGCCGCTTGAGCCATTCGTCAAGCACCGGCTCGCCACACGCGAAGTCGTCGAGGCGATGATCCCCCCGCAGCGGCTCCGGGGGCGCGTACCCTACGCTCACGCGCCCGAGCGCTCGCTCGTCCGCTCCCACGGCGCGGTGATCGCCATGAGTCGCTCCAATCCCGCGTTCGGGGCCGGCGGCGCATCCAGCACGGCGGTGAACGCCGCGTACTGCTCGTCGTTCAGTCGGAAGTACACCTGGTCGAGGAGCACCGACTGCGCCCGCTCGCAGGCAGCCTCGAGCATGAAGTCGGAGCGGTTCTTCCCCAGGAGCTGCGCGGCCTGATCAATCAGGTCCCGCTGCTCGGGGAGGGCGCGGAGGTTGATGGCTGCGGCACGCATGGCGACTCCGAAAATGTATAGACAATCGATACACGAAATGTCGATGATTGTGTAGCTGTTGTCAACACAACGCGTGCGACGGGCAACAGGGAGAAGGGGGATCCGGTAGCAGGCGGCAGATCCGGCTCAGGGCGCGGCCCACCCGCCTCGAGCGAGCATCTGGCAGGCCGCGGTACGCGGCCGAAGTGGCGAGCGAGGGGCGGGATGGGCCGCGCCCCCCAGATCAGATCCCCCCAAATCCCGCCAAACCAAGACTTTCCCCAAAGCTGCACGCTAGGCCATATTTGTGATCCCATGATCGAGTTCAAGGACGTTCACAAGGCCTTCGGCCCCAAACAGGTGCTCCGCGGCTTCTCCCTCGAAGTGAAAGAGGGCGAAACCATGGTCATCATCGGCTACTCCGGGACCGGCAAGTCGGTGGCCATCAAGCACATCGTCGGCCTCCTCGAACCCGACACCGGCGAAGTCTGGGTCGACGGCAAGCGCGTCGACCAGCTCGCCCGCAAGGACCTGTACAGCCTGCGCAGCAAGATCGGCTACGTCTTCCAGTTCGCCGCGCTCTTCGACTCCATGACCATCGGCGAGAACGTCGCCATGGGGCTCCGCAAACAGGGCGAGTTGAACGAACAGGAAATCGTCCAGCGCGTCGACGAAGCGCTCCGCCTGGTGGACCTCCCCGACGTCCAGAACCGCATGCCCGCCGAACTCTCCGGCGGCATGCGCAAACGCGTCGGGATCGCCCGCGCCATCGCGCTCCGTCCCAAGTACATCATGTACGATGAGCCCACCACCGGGCTCGACCCCGTCACCTCCGCCACCATCGATCAGCTGATGGTGCGCATGCGCGAACAGCTCGGCGTCACCGGCATCGTCATCACGCACGACATGCGGAGCGCCTACACCGTCGGCACGCGCATCGCCATGCTGTACGAAGGGCAGATCCGCGCCGTCGGCACCGTCGACGAGATCCAGCACAGCACCGATCCCATCGTCCGACAGTTCATCGAAGGACGCGCCACCCTCGAAGGCGAGGGCCCGCTGATCGGGCAGGCCACGTCGGCGGTGTCCGCGGCCGCGTCCACCGCGCAAGCCGCCGCGCGCCCCTGATCGCGGCATGCCCGGCTCCCGTCCCCCCCGCAAGCGACCCGCGCGCGCCAAGCTGGAAACCTCGGCGGGGGGCATCGTGTATCGCGTGCAGGACGGGGGAGCGCCGCTCTTCCTGCTGATCCGCGACAGCTACAAGAACTGGGGCTTCCCCAAGGGGCATCTCGAAGAGGACGAAGCCGCCGATGCGGCCGCCCTCCGCGAAGTGCAGGAGGAAACGGGGCTCGCGACCGTCACCCTCGACGGGCAGATCGACACCATCGACTGGTTCTTCCGTTTCCGCGGCAAGCTCGTGCACAAGGTGTGTCACTTCTTTTTGATGCGCACCGAAAGCGAAGCCACGACGCCGCAGCGCACCGAAGGGATCACCGCCTGCAAGTGGGCGACCTTCGAGGAAGCGACAACCCTCGTGTCGTATCCCAACGCCCGCGAGGTGTTGCTTCGCGCGCACGCCATGGTGCAAGGGATCGACATTCACGGCGACCCGGCCGCGGGGCCGCGCCGTCCATGAAGGTGCCGAGCGAATCCGCGGCGCCGCTCACCATCGTGACGCTGCTGCGCCGCGAGCGGGCACGCACCCTCGTGAAGACGGCCTTCCCCCGTCGGCGTGCGCACCTCATCTCCGCGCGCTCGGCCGCCGACGTCGAAGCACAGCTTCTTCGTGAGCTCGCTGACGCGGTCATCATCGATGCGGGCGCTGGCGACGACGCCCATCGGTTGATCGCGCGCGCCGAGGAGTTCCAGAGCATCCCGTTCGTCGTTGTGACGACGCTGCTGCCGTCGGATGCCCCCGTCATCGCGAAGGCCGTCGAAGGGGGCGCCTGTGAACTCCTCGTGGAAGGGGTCGACGACGCCGTCGCGCGGGAGCTCGTCACCCGTCGTGCTTTCTCCACGCGCTTCGAACGGGCCCTCGGGCATCCGCCGGCGATCCTGCATCTCGAAACGCCGCTGCAGGTGGCGGTCTGGCAGAGCGTGGTGCGCCGCGCGGGCCGTCCGGTCCGCACCGAGCAGCTGGCGCGCGAGCTGGGGGTCTCCCGCGAGCATCTCTCGCGCACCTTCGCGGTGGGGCAGGCCCCCACGCTCAAGAAGGTCATCGACCTCGTGCGGGTGCTGGCGGCGGCGGAGCTCTCCAAGAACGCCGCCTTCGACGTCCGCGATGTGGCCGAAGTGCTGGGGTTCGCGAGCTCGTCCCACCTGTCGAGCACCACGCAGCGGTTGGTGGGGGCGAAGGCGTCGAGCCTCTCCCGCCTCCGCGCCGTCGACCTGCTGGATCGCTTCAGCCGGCGCCCGCAGACCGCGGATGAGCCGGAGGGGAAGCCCCGCGTCGCCCCCGTCCCGGCTCCCGCGGTGCCATCAGCCACGTCCCCCGGCCAGCCGCCCGCCCCGTCCCCGGAAACCGGCGCCCCTCGGTTCCTGTTCGAACTGGCAGAGTAGCTGGCGGCTCGATCGCCAGCGTTCCCGCCGGCCTTGGCGGGTTGCTCCGAGCCACCTCCTTGTGATAATTTTCACAAGCTAGACCCGAATTTTTCCGGCACCCGGATCGAGCGCGTCACCGACGCGCAACGAAACGGTTCACGCCGCTTTCCGTACGCATTCAACGCCCTGCATCATGGCCACCCAGACCGCCCTGCGTCCCGGCGAAATCAAGGACATCCTCCTCCGTGAGATCGAAGCGGCCGACCTCGCTGATCTCAACGTCGAGGAAGTCGGTACTGTCCTCGAAGTAAAGGACGGCATCGCCCGCATCTATGGCCTCGGCAAGGTCATGGCCGGCGAAATGCTCGAATTCACCGCCTCCGAGACCAAGCAGGTCATCACGGGCATGGCGCTGAACCTCGAAGAAGACAACATCGGCGCCGTCATCCTGGGTGACTACCTGAAGCTCAAGGAAGGCGATGAAGTCCGTCGCACGTCGCGCGTGCTCGATGTGCCGGTCGGCCCGGAACTCATCGGCCGCGTCGTTGACCCCCTCGGTAACGCCATCGACGGCCTCGGCGAGATCCGCACGAGCTTCCGCCGCAAGGTGGAGTCGCCGGCCCCGGGCATCATCGTCCGCCAGCCCGTCAAGGAGCCGCTCCAGACCGGTATCAAGGCGATCGATTCGATGATCCCGATCGGCCGCGGCCAGCGTGAGCTCATCATCGGCGACCGCTCGACGGGGAAGACCGCCGTCGCGATCGACACGATCATCAATCAGAAGGGGCAGGGTGTCATCTGCGTGTACGTCGCCATCGGCCAGAAGGCGTCGACGATCGCCTCGGTCGTCGAGCGCCTGAAGCAGGCCGGCGCGATGGAGTACACGATCATCGTCGCCTCGTCGGCCTCCGACCCGGCGCCGATGCAGTACATCGCCCCGT
>JBDKIJ010000316.1:0-2535 GCA_039797155.1 Gemmatimonadota bacterium
CTGATCACGAAGGTCATCGCCGACACGATCGAAGAGGCCCGCCGTGAGGCGCCGGTCCGCCCGGTCGAGGAAGAGCAGGAGGCGTACACCTTCTCCAGCGATCGCGGTGCCGAGCGCGCCGATCGTGGGGATCGTGGCGGCCGTGGCGGCCGCGGTGGGGATAACCGCGGCGGTGACAACCGTGGCGGTGACAACCGTGGCGGTGAGCGTCCGCGCCGTCGTCGCGCCAAGCCGGAAGCCATCGCGGCGCGCCTGAAGCCGGGTAGCGATGCGCCGGCGGCGGCTGAAGGCGGCGACGCGGCAGGCGCCGAGTAAGTCGCACGCGGCAGTCGACCCGGGGGCCGTCGCCAGGACGGCGTTCCGCCTTCGGATGTAGGATCACGACGCCGCCGGTTTTCACCCGGCGGCGTTCGTCTAGCAGGACCCAGCAGCTATTCCCGATCAGACGTACTACGCACCCTTCATCGATAGACAGGATCCGACGATGGCATTCACGACCAAGGACGTTGCGGAACTCCGCCAGCGCACCGGCGCAGGCATTGGCGATTGCAAGAAGGCGCTCGAGGAGAACAACGGCGACATGACGGTCGCCATCGAGTATCTCCGCAAGAAGGGGATCGCGAAGGCCGAGAAGCGCGCTGACCGCTCCACCAGCGAAGGCATCATCGGCGGTGAGTTGTTCAACAACGGCCAGTCGGCCGGTCTCGTCGAAGTCGCATGCGAAACCGATTTCGTGGCGCGTAACGAAGACTTCGGCAAGGTCGTCGCGACGCTGGTCGCGCACCGCGTCGCCTCGACGGCGGGCGATCTCGCCGCGTTGCTGGCCGAGCCGCTCTCGTCGAATCCGTCGGAAACGGTCGAGGAATTCGTCAAGGGCGCTTCCGCGCGCACCGGGGAAGCGGTGAACCTCAAGCGCACGGCGCGCTTCGACGCGGGTGCGTCGGGGCAGGTCGGCATGTATCGCCACCACAATGGCAAGCTTGCGGCGATCGTGCAGGTGACGGCGTCGTCGCCCGAAGTGGCGAACCATGAAGCCACGAAGGAACTCGTGAAGTTCATCGCCGAGCACATCGCCGCCGCGGCCCCGATCGCGGTCGATCGCACGGGCGTGCCGGCCGAGACGTTGGAGAGCGAGAAGCGCATCGCCGAAGAGCAGGCGCGTCAGGCCGGCAAGCCGGAGGCGATGATCGAGAAGATCACCACGGGCAAGGTCGAGGCGTACCTCAAGGACGTCACGCTGCTGCCGCAGGCGTGGGTCCGCGACCCGAACGTCACGATCACGCAGCTCGTCGCCGATCACGGCAAGAAGGCGGGCGGCACGATCACGGTGGATCGCTTCGCGCGCATTCAGCTCGGCGCCGAGTAAGCCCCCGTGAGCGATTCGGCTTCGTCGCCGCTCCGCTACACGCGTGTACTCCTCAAGATCTCCGGCGAAGCCCTCGCCGGAGATCGGGGAGTCGGTTTCGATTTCGACCGGATCGGGTTCTTCGCTGATCAGATCGTGGATGTGGCGAAGCTCGGGGTGCAGCTCGGTCTGGTCATCGGCGGCGGTAACATCGTGCGTGGCACCCAGCTGTCACAGATGGGGATGGATCGGGTCGGTGCCGACTACATGGGCATGCTCGGCACCGTGATCAACGCGATGGCGCTGCAGGATGTCCTCGAGAAGAAGGGGCTCGACACGCGCGTCATGACGGCGATCCGCATGGAGGAACTGGCGGAGCCGTACATCCGCCGTCGGGCCCTCCGCCATTTCGAAAAGGGACGAACCGTCATCTTTGCCGCCGGCACCGGCAACCCGTACTTTTCGACGGACACGGCGGCTGTGCTGCGGGCGATCCAGATGAAGGCGGATGTCATCATCAAGGCCACCAGTGTTGATGGGATCTATTCGGCCGACCCCAAGAAGGACCCTAATGCCACGCTCTACGAGACGATCAGCTACCGCGACGTCATGCTCGAAGAGCTGCGCGTGATGGATCAGACCGCCATCACGCTCTGCAAGGAGAACCAGCTCCCGCTGGTCGTCCTCAACCTCCACCGCCCCGGCGCCATTGCAAGCGCCGTACGGGGCGACCGCATCGGGACTCTCGTATCATGAGCACCATTGCGCAGTTCCTGAAGGACGCGAAGGCCGGCATGGAGAAGGCCATCGAGAACTCGAAGCGCGATTTCTCCGGCATCAAGTCCGGCAAGGCGTCCCCCAACATGCTCGACTCGATCCGCGTCGAGGCGTACGGTTCGATGCTGCCGCTGAACCAGGTCGCGTCGATCTCCGCGCCCGAGCCGCGCATCCTTCTGGTGACGCCGTTCGACAAGGGGCAGGCGAAGATCATCGAGAAGGCGATCCGCGAGTCGGAGCTCGGGCTCGATCCGGCGCACAACGGCGGCGTCATCCGCGTCCCCCTGCCGAGCATGACCGAGCAGCGCCGCAAGGAGCTGGTGAAGGTCCTGAACAAGTTGGCGGAAGACGGGCGCATCGCTATTCGTCACGCGCGGACGGATGCGCGCGACAAGGTCAAGAAGCTCGACGGC
>JBDKIJ010000317.1:0-2963 GCA_039797155.1 Gemmatimonadota bacterium
AGATCGAGATCGTTGGTCGGTTCATCGAGCACCAGCAGATTGAAGCGGCGCGTGAAGAGCCGTGCGAGCAGCAGGCGGTTCCGCTCGCCGCCGCTCAGCGCGCGCACTGGTGTCCGGGCGCGATCGGAGGAGAAGAGAAAGTCCTGCAGATACCCATGCACATGTCGGCGCTCATTCCCGATCTGCACGAATTCACTGCCGTCGGCGATGCTGTCGAAGACACTCCGCTCCGGATCCAGCTGCTCACGCAGCTGATCGAAATACGCGATCTCGAGATTCGTCCCGTGACGGACCGTCCCCTGCTGCGGCGTGAGCTCCCCGAGCAGGAGGCGAAGCAACGTGGTCTTCCCCGAGCCATTGGGGCCGATCAGCCCGACCCGATCGCCACGCATGATGGTGGTGGTGAGCCCCTGTACCACCGGCTTGTCACCATGCGCGAACGTGAGCCCCTCCGTTTCGAGCACAAGGCGTCCTGAGCGATCCGCTTCCTGCACCGTCGCGCGCGTGGTGTCGAGCCGTTCTCGGCGGGCCGCCCGTTCGACCCGCATGGACTCCAACGCTCGTACCCGTCCTTCATTACGCGTGCGACGCGCCTGAATCCCGGTCCGAATCCACACTTCCTCCTGCGCCAGCTTCCGATCGAAATCCTCCCACGCCTTGGACTCGGCGTGAAGCATCGCCTCTTTCCGTTCGAGATACGTGTCGTAATCCGCGCCGAAATCGGCAAGCTGCCCCCGATCGAGCTCCACGATGCGCGTGGCGACGCGGCGCAGAAAGGCCCGATCATGGGTCACGAAGACGAGGGTGAGCTCGCGCTCGATGCAGAATGACTCCAGCCACTCGATCGCATCGACATCGAGATGGTTGGTCGGCTCATCGAGCACCAGGATATCGGGCTCCTGCACAAGCGCCCGTGCCAACAGCGCCTGGCGGATTCGTCCGCCCGAGGCCTCCTCAATGCGCGCATCCGCAGCGAGCCCAAGATGCTGCAAGACTGTCTCTACCCGGAGGTGCTGCTGCCATGCGTCGAGCGCATCGAGCTGCCGATGCAGGCGATCCAACTCCTTGAGTGCGCTCTCTGAATGCTCGTGCGCCACGCGGTCGGCCGCGGCATGGTACGCGGAGAGCACAACGCCGGCCTCGCCCAGACCACTCGCGACGATATCGAACATCGTGCCGGCGAGCGTGCGCGGAACCTCCTGCGTGAGTCGCATCACCGTGGTACCTCCCTGACGGACCACGATCCCGGAATCCGGCGCCAAGGTGCCATCGAGAATCTGCAGGAGGGTGCTCTTCCCCGCCCCGTTGCGGCCGAGGATGCACACACGTTCTCCGCGCTCGATGGCGAACGTGGCCCGGTCCAGTACCGGCGGTCCACCGAACGCGATCGAAATCTCCTGCAGCGACAACAAGGCCATCAGCGGGTTCCGCGAAGCGTGACGGGGCGACTTTCGTTGCCGTTACGATCAACGGCGGTGACCAGGACGCGGGACGAGGTATCACGGGCCGTCCCGGTCACGAATGCCGTGAAGTGCGCCGGCACCACGAAGGCACGCCACGCGCCGCGCTGCTCGACGCGTACGGTGACCCAGCGGGCTCGTGCGGGCGCCGACAGTCGCACCACTTCGTCACCGCTTTCGCGATCCCGCGTCAACCGCGCGACCGGTGCCTTCGGTGCCACCTTCCCCAGCCATGGTGACGCGGGGATGAGCGCGTCCTCCTGATACAGCTCCGACGACAGCCGATCGGCGAGCGCCGCCGCGGCCGTCTGCTGCGGGGGCTGCGTAGCGACCCCCACCGAAACGGGCGAACGCGCGACGCCATTGGCCGGCATCAACGCCCGCATGCTGAACAGAATGTCACCAGTCGCCTTGGTCTGTCGCGTGATGCGGATCTGATCATTCAGCTCAGTGGGCGACCACGCACCGCCCTGTGCGGCACGACTGGCATTGTGCCCCGGCCACATGTGACGCCCCTTGCGATTTTCGCCAAGCCACCAGTCGAGCAATACGGGATAACTCTGGGCGGTCTGCGCAATCGGCCAGTAGAGCTGCGGGGTGAAATAATCGATCCACCCTTCGTGAAGCCATTTGCGTGAATCGCCCGCCAGCTTCTCGTAGGCATCGAAGCCCTTCACGCTCTCAGGATATCCCGGACGCCAGATCCCGAAGGGGCTGATCCCGACCTTGACCCATGGCTTGAGCTGCTTGGTGCCGCGATAGATCTGCTCGACATAGCGATCGACGTTCCACCGGCGCCAATCGGACCGTCCGAGCTTTCCACCCTTCGCCCGATAGGCCGCATACGATACGCTATCGGGGAATGGCACTTCGACGCTGTCCTTCGCTTCGGGATACGGATAGAAGTAGTCGTCTACATGAATGCCGTCGACGTCGTACCGCTTCACGACGTCAAGCACCACGTTCACCGAGTGGGCGAGGACGGCTGGCACGCCCGGATCCATCCACTCGTATTTCCCGTACGTGCGCACCCAATTCGGATGGGTACGCGACACGTGCGACCGCGCATGCGCACCCGTCGCGCTGGGATGCTTGGCCCGATACGGATTGAACCAGGCGTGCAGTTCGAGACCGCGCGCATGCGCCTCACGGACGGCGAAGGTGAGTGGATCGTAGTACGGCTGCGGCGGGCGTCCCTCGACGCCGGTGAGATACGCCGACCACGGCTCCAGCTTCGACGCATACAGCGCATCGGCAGCGGGGCGTACCTGCAGCAGGATGGCATTGAGCCGCAGCTCGACGGCCCGGTCGAGGATCGCAACGAGTTCTGCTTGCTGCTGCCACTACCTCAGCCCCGGCTTGGATGGCCAATCGATGTTGGCGACACTCGCCACCCAGGCACCGCGAAATTCGCGCCGGATGGCTGGCACATCCGATGGCGAGGACGACTGGGCACCTGCAGGGAGCGCACACAGCGCCGCGACGGCCAGCACACCAAGGAGG
>JBDKIJ010000318.1:0-2919 GCA_039797155.1 Gemmatimonadota bacterium
GACTGGTCATGTCACAAACACGAAGGGGGGCGACCGATCATCGGTCGCCCCCCTTCGTACATCGTGATACGCGTGGGATGTTACTTGGTCGCTGCCGCCAGATCGCCAAGCGCGTCGACCAGCATCTTCACCTTGGTGGCATCACCGCTCATTCCCGCCTCACCGGCAAGACGCTGCTGAAGCGCGGTCAGTGTCGCCTTGCGAGCCGCTCCCTTCTGCTGCTCCGCTTTGTCGATGTCCGAGGTCACCGCCGTGAGCCACGTCTTGTTCACCGCGGCATTGCGTGCCAGCTGATCGGTGAACGACCGCACCACCGGAAACGCACCCGGCCAGACCAGCTTCGGCTGCTCCTGCGGATTGAAGTAGGCAAACTGCACCAGCTTTGCCGCTGCCAGCTCATTCGCGGAGAGGTGCGCGCTCGGCTGCAATTCCAGAATGTCGAGACCGCGCGAGATCTCCGAGCCGTAGATGTAGCCGTTGTACCAGTAGGCCGACCAATGCCCGGCGCTCACCAACTTGGTCGTATCCATCGGCCCGCGATCGAAGTACGCAATCTCGTACGCCTTGTTGGGGTCGGTCCAGTCGAAAACGTTGATGCCGCCCTGATACCACGATTGCACCATCACTTCGCGCCCCGGGATCGGGATGAGCGACCCGTTGTGTGCGACGCAATTCTCCTGACGGGTTTGCGGCGCCGGCATCTTGAAGTAGCTCTTGAAGTCGAGTGCGTTGCCGTTGCGCACGAAGATCGCGTCGGCGCCCCACTCGTACTTATCGGTCGCTCGGCAGCGCGGCGACGAGCCGCCGCCCCACTCGTCGGAGAACAGCACCTTGCTTCCGTCATTGCTGAACGTGGCCGAGTGCCAGGCCGACATGTTGGTGTCGGCAGCGGCGTAGAGGCGCTTCGGATTCTGGATATCGCTGATATCCAGCAGGATGCCGTAGCCGCTGCAGGCCCCGCCGGCGAGACCGACGGCCGGGTAGGTTGTGATGTCATGGCACTGGGTCGGGCCGCGACCCGCAACCGAAGGACGCGCCGGCGCACCTGCCGGACGTACACGGCGATCCTCGGGGGCATCACCATGGCGCTGCGCTTCGCCCAGCCCCTCGAAGATGCGCGGCGAGCTGACGATGGCCGCGTCCTGCGGACGCTTGACCGGAACCTTGATGACCTCGATACGGAAGAGCGCCGAGTTCGGGTCCTGGTCAGGCGATTGCGCCGAGCACCCCGCGAGTTCGTCCGGGGAGCGAACCCCCGCCGAACCCGATACGTAGACGTACACGTGCTCCGGATCCTTGGGGTCCGTCACCAGGGTATTCGTGTGCGAGCCGCGGCACGTCTGCACCGTCTTGATGGCCTTCGGCTTCGAGACATCGGAGATATCGATGATGCGAATACCGCGTGCCCGCTCCTTGCTGACCTCAGCTTCGACGCCCTGCATGCCACAGTCAACGCGTCCGCTGACCGCCTCGGCAGAGACGAACAGCAGATTGCCGTAGACCGTGACATCACTTTGCGAGCCGGGGCAGACAAATTCTGCGCGCAGCTTCGGCTTCCGGACATCGGCGATATCCCACACCTGCCAGCCGCTGTAATTGCCCTGGAAGACGAGATTTCCTCGGAACGCGAGATCCGAGTTCGTGAGACGGGGATCGCCCGGATTCGTCGGCACGGCGAAGGCCGGCGAGGGTTTCGTCGTGGAAACCAGCCGCATGTTCCACGTCGCCTGTTCGGCGTCGTACCAGCCGCCCTTGAGACCGACGCGACGATCAGGTGTCGGGGCATCCGGAGCCGCGGCTTGCGCTCCGACCGACGTGGCGGTCAGCACGAGCGCGCTGCTCAAAGTGAAGAGTGTGCGGTGGCGCATGATGGTGAGGTGGAGGGAGTGGGGAGACTGCCGGGGGAACGTCAGGGCTTACGGCGGTTTCTGAGCATCAGCTCCATACGCGCGATTTCCGTGCTCTGATCGGCCACGACATCCGAGACGAACTTGAACACGTTGTCATCGTTCGCCGCGGAGCGCGCACGCATCAGGTCGTCCACCATGGAAATGGCGCCGCGATGGTGCTGGATCATGTAGGTCAGGAAATACCAATCGAAAGCATTACCGCGCGCGCCGGCGAGCGTGTCCAGCTGCGCAGGAGACAGCATGCCTGGCATGGCGCCTGGCGCGCTCATATCCATGCCTTCGTGATGATGGTGGGCCCCATCCGTCGATGGGACCTCCTGGTTCCGTGTCTGGAGCCAGTTCACCATGAAATCGATCTCGTCGGTCTGCGCCACCGCGATGCGGCCGGCCAACACGCGGACCTCCGAACTGGCGCCGTTCGGCACCGCATAGCCCGCCATGGTCACGGCCTGCGCGTGATGGCCGATCATCCCCTGCATGAAGGCCACATCGGCCTTGGTGTAGGGGGGGATTCCGCGGTCACGCGCGACCAGTTGTGCCGGTGTGAGCGCGGGAGGCACACTCGCGCGCTGGCACGCGACCAGAGGCAGGCAGAACATGGCGGCGTACAGCGCCATCCGGGGGAAGCGGTGGGTCACAACGGGAGTAGTCATGGAGCGCGACGAGCTGGTGAGGGGACACCAGAAAGTGCACCAAGATGGACCGCTCAGCCAGCAATCAGTCGATGGAAAAGTTCAGCATCATGCCCATGTCTTCATGGATCATGTTGTGACAATGCATGAGGAAGAGCCCACGCACTTGATCGAAGGTGGCCAGCACCGAGACCCGCTCGCCGGGATACACCGCCACCGTATCCTTCCATCCCTGCTCCCATGGCATTAGGCGCGCCCGACCACCCTCTCTGGAGAGCACCCGGAACTGGACCGCGTGCATGTGGACCGGATGCGGGAAGGGGCTGTCATTCACGAAGGTCCAGATTTCGGTCGTGCCGAACCGTACCACCTCATCG
>JBDKIJ010000319.1:0-4178 GCA_039797155.1 Gemmatimonadota bacterium
ATCACCACGCACGAGGCACTGCCGCACCAACTCCACACCAAGTGGCTGCGACGCCCCCGTCACCAGGGTACGACGCGAAGACAGGGCCGCGTTCATCGCGCCTCCATACGATGCGCGAGGACCGCCGCGACCGCATCGATCGTCGGATCGATGCTGACCGGCCGATTCGCCCCCGGCACGTCATCCCGCTCCTGATGCAAGGAGACCAACATCCCCGGGTCCTTCAGGACATGACCCGTCGTGATGGCGACGACCCGATCGCCTGAGCGAATCACCCCGTCACGCACGAGGTGGCGAACCCCCGCCACGCTGGCGGCGCTCGCCGCTTCACACCCCACCCCAGCAGCATCAATCACCATCTTGGCCTCGATGATTTCTTCATCGGTCACGGAAAGGACCAGCCCATCGGTTTCCTGAATCGCCCGCACGGCGCGATTCCAGCTGGCCGGATCGCCGATGCGAATTGCGGTCGCAATCGTTTCCGCCTGCACGCGATGGCGCTGCGCGAATCCTTCGCGAAATGCCCGCGCAAAGGGTGCAGCGCCGGCCGCCTGCACCGACACCAGACGCGGCATGCGCGCGATCAGCCCCAGCGCCAAGGCTTCGCGCAGGGCTTTGCCGAAGGCGGCCGTGTTCCCGAGATTGCCCGCCGGCAGCACGATGAACTCGGGGACCTCCCAGTTCAGCTGTTGCAACAGCTCGAACACGATGGTCTTTTGTCCCTCGACGCGCCACGGATTGATCGAATTGAGCAGGTAGATCCCGAGCTGACGGGACGCTTCCTGCACCAGCGCGAGGCAGGTATCGAAATCCCCGCGCACCAACAGCGTGGTCGCCCCGTATGCCAAGGTCTGCGCCATCTTGCCGAGTGCGACTTTTCCCTCGGGGACGAACACCATGCCCGGGAGGCCGGCTTGCGCGGCGTAGGCGGCGAGCGAGGCAGAGGTGTTCCCGGTGGACGCGCAGGCGACGGCTGAAGCCCCAATACGTGCCGCCTGCGTCGTCCCCACCGTCATCCCGCGGTCCTTGAATGACCCGGTCGGGTTGTACCCTTCATGCTTGATCAGCAGTCCATCGCAGCCGGTGTAGGCCGCGATGCGCGCGCGCGCGAGCAACGGCGTGTTGCCTTCCGGATGCGAAACGATCGACGCACCGGCCCCGGGCATGACCAGCGACTCGAACCGCCACACCCCGGACGGATGCCCCACTGGGCGGGCACAACAGTGCTGCGAGAAGCTGCTACGCAGCGCGGTGCCATTGAGCGGTGCCCCCAAGGCATCCACCGGTGCGCGATGGACAATGGCCAGCAGGCCGCCACACGCCGGACAGGACGCGGCCGCATCGTGGGCATCGAGCTGATGCCCGCAGTCGTCGCATCGAGCCACGCTGAGGTGCCCCATCGCCTCTTGCGCAAGGAGGAAGAGGTCACTCATGAGCACTCGTGAGTCATGGGACGATGCCGACGTGGGGACGAAACCATGTTCGACTCTAGCCCCGCCCGCTTCGCCTGTCCACACCTGGACGGTCGGGCATAGTTTTCCCGTATGACTCCTCGGCAATGGCCGGACGGCATTCGCCGCACGGTACGGCCCGTCACCTGATTCTCCACGCATGAACGCCTTGGGTGTTTCCGACTCGACCGGCACACCGGTCGATCCCCCACCGATTCCGGGACGGCTCGCCGGACTCGTGCATCTCGCGCACAATCTGGCCTGGAGCTGGAATCGTGACGCGCGCCTGCTCTTTCGCGAGATCGATGACGCCCTCTGGTATCGACTGCGGCACAATCCGATCCGGTTGCTGCAGCAGGTCGCCCCAGCGCGCCTCGAAGCCCTGGCACAGGATGAGGTGTTCTGTGCCCAGTACGATCGGGCGATGCAATGGCTCACCGCCGAACGGTCGAACGAGCACACGTGGTACAGCCGGACATTTCCGGAGCTCAACGGCAAGACGGTCGCCTATTTCTGTGCCGAGTTCGGCATTCACAATTCCGTCCCGATCTACTCGGGCGGCCTCGGAGTGCTTGCCGGAGACCACCTCAAAACGGCGTCCGACCTCGGCATTCCGCTGGTGGCCGTCGGCATCCTGTACCGCAACGGCTACTTCGATCAGCACATCACCGTGGATGGCTGGCAGGAGGACTCCGATGCTCGGATCGACTTCACGTCGGTCCCCTTGGTGCCCGTGCCCGGTCGTGATGGCGCCCGGCATCTGGTCACCGTCCGCACCTTCGGGCGGGATGTACACATCCGTGTCTGGAAGATGCAGGTGGGCCGCGTCCCGGTGTATCTGCTCGACTCCGATCTCGAGGAGAATCATCCCGACGACCGCCCACTTCTGTCCAAGCTGTATTCCGGTGGCCCCGCAATGCGGTTGCGACAGGAGTGGCTGCTGGGAGTGGGTGGGGTCCGCGCCCTGCGGGCGCTCGGTATCGACCCGGCCGCATGGCACGCCAATGAAGGACACGCCGCGTTCATGATGGTCGAGCGGGTCCGGGAATTGTGCCGCACCGGCATCCCGTTTTCCGATGCGGTACGCCGCGTGCGCGAAGCGAGCATTTTCACGACGCATACGCCGGTACCCGCTGGGCATGATCACTTCGCCACAGCGGAAGTGCGGGAATGCGCCGATGGCCTGTGGGAGGAGATGGGGATCGACGCCGATGCGTTCCTCCGCATCGGCTATCATCCGGAGACGGGACCCGAGACGTATCACATGACGGCCACCTCCGTCCGCCTGTCGCGTCGAGTGAATGGCGTCTCACGGCGACATGGCATCGTCACGCGCGACATGAGTCGCGCGATGTGGCCCAACCGCGACGCCGAAAAAATCCCGGTCGGTCATATCACCAACGGGGTCCATCTGGCCACCTGGATGGCCAACCCGATGATGAAGCTGCTGGATGATCATCTCGGTCCCGCGTGGGGGTATACGAACGACCCACACGTCTGGGAGCAGGTCCTGTCGTTGGACGATGACGCGCTCTGGAGCACGCATCATCAACTGAAGCACTTTCTGATGCGTCGCATCCGGGAGGAAGCGCGCGTGGCGTTCAGTCAGCGAACCCTCGAGGCCGTCCAGCTGGCTGGCGCAGGGACCCTGCTCGACGCGCACACCCTCACCATCGGATTCGCGCGACGGTTCGCGACCTACAAGCGCGCCGATCTCATCTTCCGCGACCTCGATCGGTTGCGTGACATCGTGACGAACTGTTCACGGCCGGTGCAGATCGTCTTCGCGGGCAAGGCCCATCCGGCCGACTCGCCGGGGAAGCACGTCCTGCAGGCGGTGTATCAGTTCACGCGCGATCCGCGCTTCGAGGGACGCATCGCGTTCATCGAGGACTACGGCATGCACCTCGCGCATCTGCTGGTGCAAGGCGTCGACCTCTGGCTCAACCTGCCGCGTGTTCCCCTTGAAGCCTCGGGAACCAGCGGCATGAAGGCGGCACTGAATGGCGTCCCGCAACTCTCCACCATCGACGGCTGGTGGGAGGAGGGCTTCGACGGCACCAACGGCTGGGCCATCGAACCCGAGGTGGACGACGATGCCGGCGAAAAGACGGCCGACCGTTTCTACCAGCTGCTCGAGCAGGAGGTCGTTCCGCGCTTCTACGAGCGGGACGCCAATGAACTCCCCCGCCGCTGGCTGCACATGATGAAGCACGCCATCCGCGTCGCCGGGCAACAGTTCACGGCCCGCCGTATGGTGGAGCAGTACGCGCGTGCCTATTACGCGCCGGCGATGCTCGGCGATTCACTCCCGGACGACCCCCCCACGGCGTGACCTCGATGTCTCACATTCCGGCCCTCCTCGACGACGCATCACCGATGCTCGTGTCTCCGCACGATGACGTGCCGTCGACGATTGTGCATCTGACCTCGGAATACACTCCGTTCGCCCGCACGGGCGGACTGGCGGAAGCCGTGATGGGGCTGGCCGAGTATCAGGTGAAGGCCGGGCATCAGGTGGTGGTGTTCATGCCGCTCTATCGGACGGTGCGGGATTTCGCGCCGGATCTGGCACCCCTGGGACGGCCGATCGCCATTGATCTCGGCTACCGCACGGAAGAGGTGCGGTTCTTCCGTGATCTGCATCATGTGCAGGGGCCACGCGTCGTCTTCGTGGATATTCCGACCGCGTTCGCCCGCCCTGGCCTCTACGGTGAGCAGGGCCGC
>JBDKIJ010000320.1:0-4256 GCA_039797155.1 Gemmatimonadota bacterium
TAGCCGTTGTCCCACGTGATCGGGTTCGGCGTCCACGCCCCTTCGAGGCCGGAGGTCGTGGTGTGCACGCCCTTGCCGCTGCCGAACGCATTCGTCCATCCGAAGTTCTGCTCTTCGATGCTCGCGCCTTCCGGCTCCGGGCCCACGAGCGACGGGTCACCGGCGCCGTGCATCTTGCCGAAGGTGTGACCACCGGCAACCAGCGCGACGGTCTCTTCATCGTTCATCGCCATGCGCGCGAACGTTTCGCGGACGTCACGTGCCGACGCCATCGGATCGGGCTTGCCGTCCGGGCCTTCGGGGTTCACGTAGATGAGCCCCATCTGCACCGCGGCGAGCGGGTTCTCGAGCTCACGATCGCCCGAGTAGCGGCTGTGCGGCTTGTCGCTCGTCGCGAGGAACTCCGTCTCGGCGCCCCAGTAGATGTCCTGCTCCGGCTCCCACACATCTTCGCGACCGAAGGAGAAGCCGAACGGCTTGAAGCCCATCGTCTCCATGCCGACATCGGCGGCGAAGATCATGAGATCGGCCCACGAGAGCGCGTTCCCGTACTTCTGCTTGATCGGCCACAGCAGGCGGCGCGCCTTGTCGAGGTTGCCGTTGTCGGGCCACGAGTTGAGCGGCGCAAAGCGCTGCGTACCGCTCGACGCGCCACCACGACCATCGGCGGTGCGATAGGTACCGGCGGAGTGCCACGCCATGCGCACGAAGAACGGGCCGTAGTGGCCGTAGTCCGCCGGCCACCAGTCTTCCGAGCGGGTCATCAGTTCGGCCAGATCGGCCTTGAGCGCCGCGACATCGAGCGTCTTGAGCGCTTCACGGTAGCTGAAGCCGGCGTCCATCGGATTGCCGGCGGGCGGGTTCTGATGGAGCATGCCCAAGGTGAGCATGTTCGGCCACCAGTCGCGGTTTGTGCGACCGCGGGTCATGAAGGATTTCCGCGCTTCAGTGGCACCGTGCATCACGGGGCACTTGCCGGCGCTGGATGGAGTTGCGTTGCCGTCCATGGACTCTCCGTCGGCTTCTTTATAGAAGTCGGCTTGGGGGCCGCGCTGGCGGGTGGTTCCGCGCGCGGCCCGGTTATTGGGGATGCCCTGAAGGCTAGCGGCTTTGTGATAGGCATCAACTGGCGTATTGCTATGCTTGCTATAGCTGTTGCATATAGCTGGGCATGGATACCGACCTGTTGCGGGCGTTTTTGGAGACGGCGGAGGCGGGGGCGCTGAGCCGAGCGGCTCGGCGGCTTGGGTTGTCCCAGCCGTCGCTGACGGGGCAAGTCCAGCGGCTGGAGGCGCACCTCGGGGTGGTGCTGTTCCGACGGCATGGGCGCGGGGTGGCGTTGACGGAGGCGGGGACGGCGCTGGTTCCGCGGGCCAGGCGTTTGCTGGAGGAGATTCGGGCCACCGAAGCGCTGCTCCGTGGCGAGGGGGGCGAGGGCGAGATGATCCGTGGGACCGTCCGGATCGGGGTGATTCCGACAGTCGCCCCCTATGTGATGCCGGGTGCGCTTCGGCACTTTCGCGCCCGTCATGCGGCGGTGCGCGTGGAGCTGCGCGAGGACTACAGTGCGGTGCTCGCCGAGCAGTTGTATGAAGGCGCGCTGGATGTGGTGATTGCGGCGCAGCCGTATGCGTTTGACGCCTTCGAGGTCGAGCCGCTCGGGACCGATGCCCTGCTGGTGGCGGTGCCATCCACGCACACGGCGGCGCGCGCGGGGCGTATCACGTTGGCGCAGCTGCGCGAGTCCCCGGCGATTACGCTGGATCCGATGCATTGTCTCGGGGCGCAGGTGACGGGGTTCTGCGCGAGTCGCGATATCGAGCCGTCGGTGGTGTGTCGCAGCGCGCAGCTGGCGACGGTGCTGGCGCTCGTTGGAGCGGGGGTTGGCGTGAGTATCGTTCCGGCGCTGGCGGCGACGCAGCACAACACGCCACAGTGTGTCTATGTACCGCTGGTCGAGCAGGAGCTGCGGCGTGAGATCGTCGCGGTGTGGCGGAAGGGGAGCGAGCGGCGGGCCGGTGCGCGCGCGATCATCGCGAGCGTCCGGGCACTCGTTGCCGCCGGCGCACCAGACGATCCGCTCCCCGGCGGCGGATTGCGACCGACACTTTGGCAAAATCCGGATCCGCCCCTAACATGAGACGATTCACGGGGCCGCCACACTATACGGGGGCGCCATACCGGTCAGGTCGAGGGGACTCATGACTGATGCAGCCGTCGTGTATACGCTCAATCTGATCATCGGGGTGATCCTGGCTGCCGTCATGACTCGCCATCGTGAGCTACGGGCCGGGAGCGGCACGTTGGTCCACTGGATTCGCGCCGCCTGGTGTCTGGCGGGTGCGGACTTCCTGTTCGTGCTGCGGGCGGAGATTGCCGCGGTCCCTCGCATGCTTCCCACCCTGACGGTGACGGCAGGGCATGTGCTGCTGTGGCTCGCCGCGCAGCACGCAACGGTCGGCCGGAGTGCGCGGCGGTTGGGGATCGCGGTGGTGCTCGTCCACCTCCTGCTGCTCAGTGGATATGCCGTGGTTCCGTCGCTTGGCGAATGGCGCACCGTCACGAATGGCCTGATGTGGGGTGGACTGTCGTTGGCTACTGCCGTGGTGCTCTGGCGGGCACCGGCTCGGGTGGGCAGCGCCATGGCGATTCCAGCGCTGGTCATGGCCGCGCAGGGCGCGTTCCATGCGGTCCGCACCACGCTCGCCGTGCGTGCGGCCGCGGCTCAGGGAGCGGGTGGATCGATGCTGGTGCAGCGGTTGGGCGACTTGGAGGTCAGTCTCTTCATGGTCGCCCTTTTCGTGAGCATCCTGGTGGGCTACCTGGAGTTGAGTTACACGGACCTCCGGGAAGCGAAGGCGGAGGTGGAGGAGCTCTCCGGGCTCCTGCCGCTCTGTGCCTGGTGCAACAAGGTCCGCGACGACTCGGGATACTGGCGCCGGATCGAGACCTTCCTCAAGGCAAAGCAGATCCGGGTCACCCACTCGCTTTGCGAGTCATGCGCGACGGAACACTTCGCGCATGAGACGACCGAAGAACTCACCGGGGTACGGTAGACGACCTTTATTACTCGCTCGTATCCAATCATATTGTGAAATGCCCAACGATTACGCCCGCATCTCCATTACGCTTCCGCCAGCCGACCTCGAGGCGGCCGACCGGATGGCCGCCGCACAGGATCGGTCGCGGAGTTGGATCATTGCGGAGGCGATTCGTCGGTACGCCGCGGATATCGAGGCCGAAGCGGAACGATCGCCCGACATGGGCATTTCCCGTCGCATCCAGATCGGGCGCGATCTGGAACTCACGGCTGCCGAACGCATCCGTGACGCCGAGTCGGTGGAGGTGGTGGGAACCATGCAGCGAGGTGGAATCGAACAACCACTGCGATTCGCGAACTATGCGGAGTTCACCGCCTGGCGTGCGAAGCGCCGGTCCTCCCCGTGACGGGCCAACTGTCGCGGGTCGCACGCGTCTGTGCGCTGCTCAACGAGCATGAGGCGAATTACGTCGTCGTCGGTGGGAGTGCGATGCAGCTGTGGGGTTCATCTCGGGCCACCCGCGATGTCGACATCATGATCGAACCCACGCGTGAGAATGCCGAACGAGTCTTGGCGGCGCTGTGCGAACTACCATTCCGCGTTGCTGAAGATCTCCTGCCCGATGATCTCCTGCGCCGTGCCGTCACAATGATCGGTGATACGCCGAACGTGGACGTGCTGACGCAGGCCTGGAATCTCAAATGGCCACAAGCCACGCGAGACGTGGCGGTGTTTGACGTCGAGGGCGTCCCGGTTCCGACGGTATCCATTGACGCACTGATCGTTTCAAAGCAGACTGGCCGCCTGCAGGATCAGGCCGATATCGACGCGCTCGAAGAGATCCGACGGCAGCGCGACGACACGCAGTAAGCGGTCACCCGCTACCGCTCAGAACGCCAGCATCCGCGTCACCTTGAGTGCCACCGACCGCTCGTTGCGCACGTTCGTCAGTGTATTCTGCCGCTCGGTATACACGAGAAACACATCGCTGAGCGGGGCCCATCGCCACGCCGCGCGCGCGTTCACCACACGGCTGCGCGTTTGCGTATTGTACTGCACGAAGGCACTGCCAAAGAGCGTCGTGCTCCACGCGTAGCGCACACGCACGCCGGCCAGATCCGCCGCGAACGCACCCGTCGGCAGGCTTACATCGTTATGCTGAAACGTCCCTTCGATATTGAAATCGTAGCGCGGACGCCACGTGACGCTGCCACC
>JBDKIJ010000321.1:0-6422 GCA_039797155.1 Gemmatimonadota bacterium
GCCGAAGAGACGGGCAATCCCCTGCGCATTCAGGGACTCCATGTCTTCCTTGGGAATGATCCCGCCGCCGGTGAGGAGGATATCCTCACGGCCAGCGTCCACCAGCAGGTCGCGCACGCGTGGGAACAACGTCATGTGCGCCCCACTCAGGATGGACAGCCCCACCACGTCGACGTCCTCCTGGACGGCCGCCGTGGCGATCATTTCCGGCGTTTGATGCAGCCCGGTGTAGATCACTTCCATACCGGCATCACGAAGGGCTGCCGCCACTACCTTGGCGCCGCGATCGTGGCCATCGAGCCCGGGCTTCGCCACGAGCACGCGAATCGGTCGAGTCATCGCTGATTGGGGAAAATCGCCGTCGAATGCGACGCCGGTGGGTCCAGCGTCACGAGAGGAAAATACTCAGCCGTCCTTCCGGGCCACCAGCAGCATCTCGCTGGATTTCCGCGTTAAACCGCGCGGGGACCACGAGTCGAAGGCCTGCTCAACGATCAGACCCACGTCACGCATCCGCCCCGCCAGCTCGGACGCCGTGTACAGCCGAATCCGATGACTGCGCTCGCCCTGCCCCTTTGGCCCCCGCCACGTCGACGTGATCTCGAGGAAACCGGAAAGGGGATCGAAATGACGCTCCTGGCCGAACATCGTGCCATCTGCCGTGCTCCACCAATCCCGGCTCAGGAACTTGGCCATCACGCCATCCCGGGCGCCGCCATGCCAAATCAGGACGCCACCCGGCTTGAGCACGCGGGCAAACTCGGCGAGGACCTGCTGATCGTCCTGCGGCGTATCGAAGAAACCGAAGGAGGTAAACAGGTTCACCACGGCGTCGAATCGGCCGGTCCATCGTCCCGGCAGCCTGCGCATGTCGCCCTGCGTGTAGCGGAGTCGGGGACCGGTCCCCCGCGTTGCCGCCACCTTGAGGAGCGACTCCGAATAGTCGAGCCCATCCACGTCAAAGCCGGCCTCAGCCAGCAGATGGGCATGCCGCCCCTGGCCACATGGGCAGTCAAGCACCCGCGCGCCAGCGGGCAACGCCAGCAGCTCCTGCAGCCGTGCGACTTCGCGCCGATCCTGCACGAGATCGAACAACGGCTCGTACTCGTGCAGATACTGCGCATCGAACTGCGTCTCCCACCACGCCGCAGGCTGGCTCCGGCGCACCGCGGCCGGCTTCGCGGACCGTTTCGCGGGGCTCAGAAGAACACCGGTTCGCGATAGGCCCCGAACACATCCTCGAGCGCCGCACGGATTTCGAACAAGGTGGCGTAGGCTCGCGCGCAATCCAGAATGCGCGGGACCACATTCTCCGACGACCGCGCCGCCGCACGCAGAGCCTCGAGGCGCTCCGCCACCACAGCGTTATCGCGCGAGGCGCGCAACGCCGCCAGCTTCTCACGCTGCTCGCGCTCCGCCTCGGCTCCGATCCTGAGAATCGGAATGGTCAGCTCCGGCTCGTCAGTCGCAAACTCGTTCACGCCCACCACCAGCTTGCGGCGCTGCTCGATTTCCCATTGCTGGCGAGCCGCGCTTTCGGCGATTCGCTTCTGGAACCATCCGTCTTCCAGCCCCTTCACCACGCCACCGATCTCGCCAATCTGCGCGAACAGCGCCTCGGCTTCCTGCTCCAGCTGGTCGGTGAGCGCCTCGACATAGTACGAGCCACCGAGCGGATCCATCACGTTCGGCACGCCCGTTTCATACGCCAGGATCTGCTGCGTACGCAGCGCGACCTGCACCGCCTCTTCCGTCGGCAGCGACAACGTCTCGTCCATCGAGTTGGTGTGCAGCGATTGCGTGCCACCCAACACCGCGGCAAGCGCCTGATACGCCACGCGCACCACGTTGTTCATCGGCTGCTGCGCGGTGAGCGTTACCCCCGCCGTCTGCGAGTGGAAGCGCATCATCCACGATCGCGGATTCTTCGCGCCATAGCGCTCCTTCAAGTGACGCGCCCAGATGCGGCGGGCCGCCCGCAGCTTGGCAATCTCCTCGAAGAAGTCGTTGTGAATGTCCCAGAAGAACGAGAGACGTGGCGCGAATTCATCGACATCGAGGCCGCGCGCAATCCCGCGTTCGACATAGGTGAAGCCGTCGGCCAGCGTGAAAGCCAACTCCTGAGCCGCGGTCGAGCCGGCCTCGCGGATGTGATAGCCGGAGATCGAAATGGTATTCCAGTTCGGTGCATGCTGTGCACACCACTCGAACCCATCGACGATCAGGCGCAGCGCCGGTTCGATCGGGAAGCACCAGGCATGCTGCGCCATGTACTCCTTGAGGATGTCGTTCTGGACCGTCCCCTGGAGCTTGTCGGCGCTCACGCCCTGCTTTTCAGCCGCGGCGATATAGAAGCACAGCAGGATGATCGCTGGCCCATTGATCGTCATGCTGGTGGACACCCTGTCCAAGGGGATCCCCTCGAACAGCGTCTCCATATCGGCAAGCGATGAGATCGCCACACCGCACTTACCAACTTCCCCCTCCGATCGCGGATGATCGGAGTCGTAGCCCATGAGCGTCGGGAAGTCGAACGCGACGGAAAGGCCGGTCTGCCCCTGCGACAACAGGAACTTGTAGCGCTGATTGGTCTCGCGCGCTGTCCCGAAGCCGGCGAACTGCCGCATCGTCCACAACTTCCCGCGATACCCCGTCGGATGAATGCCGCGCGTGAAGGGCCACTGCCCCGGAACCTCGAAGGCTGTGCCAGCGGAGTCTTCGAGATCGAGCGCCGTGTACAGTGGTGGCACTTCGATCGCCGAATTGGTGAACGCCACCTCGCGCTTGCGTCCACCGTCGTACTGCGCGCGCCACTGCGCCACCTCGGCGCGCAGCGAGTCCAGTTCAGCCTGCTGCTGCCGGACCACGTCCTCGAGATCGTGCGTCGACGTCATCGATTCATCCGTCCTGCTGGGGCGCGAAGCTCGCGCCGGTGAGAAGCTCGCTGCTCCGGGCCCGCAGCGCGTCTGCGACGGCGAACGGCACCATCGCCCCGGTCTCCATCGCATCCAACTGGGCATCCAACCAGGCTATCGTCGACGCGTCCTGCCAGAGGCGCCGACGCACCTGCTCCTCCACGATCTCCATCACCCGCTCGCGCAGCCGCGCGCGGCGACGGGCTCGGAGCTCGCCACTCCGCTCAAGATAGCGCACGTGCCGTTCGACGGCGTCTGCGATCTCCGGCACCCCCTCGTTCTGGGCAGCCACCGATCGCAAAACGGGGGGCGTCCACTGCTCCGGCGCCTCCGCCTGCGCGGCCGCTCGGGCGGCACGGGCCGGATTCATGGCGTCACGGAACGCGTCGCGATCCGCACTCGTCAGCGATCGCAAGTCCACGCCATGATGGGCGGGGGCCGGATGGGCCCCTCCCGTCCGGAGTCCAAGCATGAGCTCGATGTCGTTGCGCAACCGGTCGGCACCGGGACGATCGGCCTTGTTGACCGTGAACACGTCGGCGATCTCCATCACCCCGGCCTTCAGCGTCTGGATCGAGTCCCCAGATTCCGGCACGAGCACGACGAGCGTGGTGTCGGCCGCACGGGCGACATCCAATTCGCTTTGTCCGACCCCAACGGTTTCGATCAGGATGACATCCATCCCGAAGCCGTCCAACACATCGCACACCTCACGGGTGGCCGTTGCCAGCCCGCCGAGTGATCCCCGGGTCGCCATCGAGCGGATGAAGACACCGGGATCGAGCGCGATCTCTTCCATGCGGATGCGATCGCCCAGCAGCGCCCCACCGGTGAACGGTGACGTGGGGTCCACCGCCACGATCCCCACGCGCAGCCCCTGATCGCGATACCACCGCGCCAGTCGCGTCGTGAGCGTGCTCTTCCCCGCCCCCGGTGGTCCAGTAATGCCGACGCGACGTGCGCGACCGAGGCGGGGATGCACATCGGCCAGAATCCGCTCGAAGCCCGACCGATGGTTTTCGACAATGCTGACCGCACGCGCAAGCGCCGCTGGCTTCCCCTCGTGGAATTGCGCCAGCGTTCGCGCGATTCCGTCACTCATCGCTGCTTTCGTCATGCTCATCCCGGATGTCACCCACCAACTCCTCGAGCAGATCCTCAAGTGTCACCAGCCCCAACACCGTCTCGCTCTCCCGTACCACGGCGACCTGACGGCGAGACCGCAACAAGGCGAACAACAACTCCTTCGCCAGCCGATCGGGTGCCGTGAACATGATGGGGCGGATCGCCGGTGCGGTTTCCCCCCCATCGCGGAACAGGTCAAACACATGCACCATCCCCACGATCTGATCGGGGGTGTCACGATAGACCGGCACGCGACTGTAACCCGCCTGCGCCACCTGCTCTGCCATCACCTTGGGTGACACGCCCTCGCGTACCATGAACAGGTCGGCGCTCGGCGTCATGACATCGGCCACCGTCTTATCGCCGAATTGCACGACGCCAGAAATGATGGCCATCTCCTCGGTCGCCCCGATATCGAGAAAGCTCTCATCCCGCAGCAACTCCTCAAGTCCATCCCGCGCATCCTGCTCGACGTCCGTCGCGGAGAGCGGGCGTACCCCGGCCGTTAGCTTCCCAGCAACGGCTCGAAATGGCGTGATGGCGAGATCAACGAAGCGGAGTAACGGCACCACGACCGGTACGAGTTGCGGCGCCCATCGCCGGCCAATCGCGCGCGGTAGAAGCTGACCGAGGATGAGGACGGCAATCACCCAGATCACGGCTTCCGAGAGGAGGCGCCAGAACGACGCTGCGCCATCGAGCGCCAGGAGTGTCCCGGCCGCGAACACCAGAAGCATGCTCGCCGTCCCCGCCGCATGGACCAGGCGGATCGGTTGCTCGAGATACTGCGTCATTGCGGCCGTGCTACCACCGCGGTGCTCGATCCAGTGCCGCAGCCATAAACGGCTGACGACCCGCACACTCGTGCCCGCAAGCGTGAGAAGGGCGATCGCCGCGATCATCACCAACAGCAGCACGCTGTTCATTCGCGCTCCTCCTCACCGTCCGAGGGCGCTGGCATCGGCATCCGCTCGAAAAAGACCCGCGCTACCTTGCGACGGATAACCCGTTCCACGATGACGCGGAACGGTCCGATCACCAGCGTCTCGCCAGCTTTCGGAACGTGGCCCAAGGCATCGAACACCAGCCCTCCCACGGTCGTGACACCATCACGCGTGAAGTCATGCTGCAGCGCAGCCGACAGATCATCGAGGGTGAGTCGCCCGGTGACCCAGAACCGGGTGTCGTCTTCCTGCTCGACGAGACGCTCTTCGTCGTCATATTCATCGCGGATCTCGCCGACCAATTCCTCGAGAATATCCTCGATCGTGACAAGGCCGGCGGTGCCCCCATACTCGTCCGCCACAATTGCGATATGCCGCCGCGCCTGACGGAATTCCCGTAGCAGATCGGCAATGCGTTTGGACGACGGAATGAAGATGGGCGGACGCATCAGACTGGCCCATCGGTCGACCGGTTCCTCATCGGCGAGAACGGCGGGAAGCAGATCCTTGGCGTACAGAATGCCGACGATCTCATCGATCGTGTCGTCGTACACGGGGATCCGGGAATGTTGCAGACTGCGCACGCGGTCGAGCATCTCCGACCATGGCGTCGTGCATTCGATTCCGAGAATATCAACGCGCGGGACCATGACTTCCGCTACCGTCGTCTCCCCAAAATCGAAGACACCGAGCAACAGCTCGCGCTCGTCGCCCGTGACGTCCGAGCCTTCCGATGACAGCACGTCGCGGAATTGCTGGGCGGCCTCCTCGCGGCGTTCTTGCGACGCGTCGGCCTCGGAGACGACTTCAGCAAACAGGCTATCCACCCAGTCACCAAGGCGACCCACCGGGGCCAGCGTACGCTCCACGACGTGGGTGAACCCGGCGAGTTGGGCTTCCGCTCGATCCCCGAGAAGATCGCCGAGCACGCGGGCCGTGGTCTCCGCGACCAGCACGGTGGTCATCCCCAGTACCATGAGCCACCCGAGGAGACTACCCGTGGATCGCTCACCAAGATCGAGCGCGAGGGTCAGCGCCGCACCGGCGGTCAGATGGCCCGCGAGGCGCGCCAAGGCTAACGCCCGGTGTGTGCGTTCCCGCGCCGGCACGATGCGGGACACGGAAGGCGCCGGCGGCTGATAGCCGCTCCACGGCGGGGTCGGCGTAGACGAAGGTTCCGATAACAGCGCGCCGTCAGCGACGGCAGACAGCGCGGCAATCGATGCCCCAGCGACGGCCACGCCCCACGCGACTGCGCTCATGAACGCCGGGATGGGGTGATCCAGAAGCGGTGCAGCAACTGCTCCTGGCGGCGCCACATGGGCGAAGTCATGCGGCCGGCATCCTCCGGATGTTCCCATCCGCACGTATGCAGCAGCCCATGCACAACCAGCCGCGCCACTTCCTCCCGCACGCCAACCCCGTGCTCGGCGGCCTG
>JBDKIJ010000322.1:0-5940 GCA_039797155.1 Gemmatimonadota bacterium
CCGGTGAGGGTTCCTCCAACGATAGCCCCCTGCCCCACTACCTTGCAGGCAACCCTGCACCGATGCCATGCCTGACCGCGCCACTGGTCCCATCCTGCTCTTCGACGGCGACTGCGCCCTCTGCGTCCGCAGCGTGCAGTTCGTGTTGCGGCATGAGTCGCCAGAGCGCCCTCACCTGCTGCGGTTTGCCCCGCTTCAGGGCGCAACCGGACTGGCCATCCAACAGGCGCATCCCGCGCTCGCGCACATCGATTCCGTCGTCTGGTTCGAACACGAGACGCCACGCATCCGGTCCGAGGCCGTCCTCGCCGTCCTCCGCTACCTCGGAGGTCCCTGGGCCCTGCTCGCCTCGATCGGCCGCGTCATTCCCCTCGTGATTCGCGACCGTGCCTACGGGCTCGTGGCACGGTCGCGACGTCGTGTGTTCGGAACAGGGTGCCTGGTGCCAACAGCCGAGGAGCGGGATCGCATCCTCCCGTAGCGCGCCCCGGCTACTTCTTGACCAGCTTCACCCCGGTCAGCTTCCCGATCGCCCCAAGCGTCGTCTGCGCAGCGTTCAAACCCAGACGGAAGTCTGCGTCGGTAAAGGTGGAAAACAGATCCGTGGGCTGATGCCAGTGCGGATCCCATCCGCTTCCCACCTGCGTCCCGCGCTCATTCTCGCGGAGGCTGATGGCGGGAATGAGATCCTGAAACGGCCCGGAATCGGTATTGGTCATGTGCGGTCCCACCTGCGCCGCATGGTCGCTGGCGTACCGGGCATTGGCCGCGTGAAACAACCACGCGAGTTCAGACGAGGCCTCGGCCATCTTCGAATTCGACTGGAACTCGATGTTCACGTCGGCCTCGGGGCGCTGCTCCTTCCGCATCGTGCCGTCCGGATTCGGCATGCCATGATCGAAGAGCATCATGTCATGCTGGATCATCCCTAGCCACTTCGGCTCAGGGTAACGGCCGGATCCCTTTGGCTCCTCGAGCCCCTGCTTGCCCTGCCGCTGTGCGATATACGCCCGCGCGCCATTCAGTCCGGTCTCTTCATTGTTCCAGAGGATGAAGCGGATCGACCGCTCCGTCTGCACCGACGGATCACTGAACACACGCGCCAGCTCCATCACGAGCGCCGTTCCCGAGGCATCGTCGTTGGCGGCCTCACCCCAACCGATGCCGTCCATGTGGCCCCCGATGATGTACATCTCGTCGGGGCGCGTCGAACCGATCTTCGTGCAATACACCTGCTGCCGCTCCCCCGGCGTGCTGGGCTCCGCGTTCAACGCGCGAAGACGGGGATCCGGCTGCCGCAGTGAATCGGCGTTGACGCCGGTGCGCGTGCGAACGCCACGGGGACGCCCGCCCCCCGCCGACATCGGGACGGTTGGTGCCGCCGCGGTACGCGTAGCGGCGGCCGGCGCCGTACGACGCGTGGTGTCCGGACGGAACTCGTACGTCAACCGCTCCGTGTTGGTACAGCCGTAACTCTTGAGCTGCGCCTCGATCCAATCGATCGCATCGCGATTCCGCTTCGTGCCCTCACGCCGATCACCAAACTGCGTGAGCCCCTTGATGGTGGCCTTGTATCGTTCGAGATCGAGGCGGGATACCATCACCGCCACCGGATCCGTCGAATCAATAGCAATGGGCGGGTTCGGCAGAACCGGCCGCTGCGCCATGAGCGGCGACGACATCACGCAGAGTGCCGCACTGACGGCACTGGACATCATGCTGGCCAAGCGAGTGGAATGGCGTGCCATCATTAGTGCGTCCGGGAAAAAGTCAGGGGTTTGGTAATGCCTCGGTGCCCCGCGCATCGAGCAGCATACGCAGCGTGCCCCGTCGAGCGAAGTCCCATCCGGCGCCGTAACGCAGATCGGCGACCACGAGCCGCCCCTGCTCCGACACCACCACGATGGTATCCGTCCAGGATACGGCCGGCTTCTCTCGCGTGTTGGCCATCGCCATCACGACCAGGGTGGTATCACCACGGACAACCGCTGCTCGCGGATCGGCCGATGTGAATCCCTCAGGGAGACTGCCAAACCAGGCCCCACTATCGGGAACGGCGGGGCTGGTCGCTGGACGCGCTGCCCGTTGCAGGGCCATGCCGAGTTCCTGCGTGACGAACGGCCGCAACGCCTCCACCGCCGGTGGTGGAGGTGCCTGACGTACCCCCAACGCATCAAGCACCGCATAGAACCGCGCCGCGGCATCGCGAGGCGTCTTCGGCGACTCGGAGGCACATCCGACCAGAAGACCGACGCCGGAGAGAACAACAAGGTGACGAAGCATCATCCGAGAAATGCTCAACGCGGCACGCCGGGTTTCAAGCGCGCCGGCACACGCTCGGCGAGGGGACGCGGCCGATAGGACGGCAGAAAGCGGCAGTCGGCGGCGACCGCCTTCGCCGAAGCAACCGACGCGCACGAGGCCGCAATGTCCGCAGCGCTCGGACGACGTCCCGTCTCAAGCCATCGGGAAAGGCCCTGCATCGCCGTGACGTAGGCGGCATCGTGGAGATAACTGTGCTCACCATCCTGCGTGAACAACTGCAGCAAGCGATCCGATCGCCCGGCCTTCGCCATCGTGTACGCGAACTGGTGCTCGAGCTCAACGAACGCCGTGGGATCGTCGATGCCGTGGACCGTGAGGACCGGCACGTCGATGCGGCCGGTCGGATCAGCGTCGGACGCCAACTGCGCCACCGCGACGGAATCGGCCGAATATCGCGCGACCAGTGAATCGAGCGATCGGCCCTCGACCTGACCGGGATAGCGCACCCCGATGGTCGCAAATGGATTCCGCCCACCGGTGCGGCGCAGCACGATATCCTGGAAATGCCACGTGCCCCAGTTCAGATGCGCGATCAGCGTGCGCTCCGGGATCTGCACGGCACCCAGAATGGTCGCAAGATTGCGCGCCTGCTCTGCCGTGCGTTCGGCGGCAGGACGTCGTATCCCCGTGCAGGCATCGACACGATCGGCAAGTTGTGCTCGCGTGAGACGCGTGCCCGACGGCAAGCCCTGCCAGAGTGGATACGCGGACTCGTCGTCTCGCGGATGGTTCCGGCAGACGGCCTGATACACCACGCGCAGATCCATGCGCATGTCGTACGACCAGGTCGCGCCACCCAGCACGCCATTCGACAGCAGTACGGCATCGAAGGGGCGTCGCCCATTGGCGCTCGGCGCGTTATGCCACTCCGCGGCCCGGGCCGCCACGCCCGCTCCCCACGACTGCCCGTGGAGCATCGTTCGCGTCGGCTCGCCAAACTGCGCGGCGAACAGCGCGCGACTGACCGCGAGATCTTCCGCCGCTGTCCGCACGACCACCCCGCTTTGTCGATAGGATGTGACGACCAACGCATAGCCAAGGCGTACCCACAGATTCCAGCGGCTGACATCCTCTGCAGGACCGCTCGAGTCGGGGGGCGTCAGATCAGGGCCACCATGCGCATGCACGACCAGCTGCGTATTCCAGACCTGCGGCATCACGGCCCAGATGAACGCCCCATTCACATCGCGTGCGATGTGGCACTGGGCATCCGTCGGCACGTTGGCGGGACACGCCACCGTGGTGAATCGCGTGACGGCAGACTGGGCGTGGCCAGTGCGACCAACGGTCAGCGCGATCAGCAGACCGAGTCCTCGCAGGGATCGCCGATTCACCATGATCATGAGACGGAAGAGACGGACGCGGCAGTGAGAGGCGCATACGCGCCGCGACGCCGCAGCTCCTGCACGAGCAACCATCCGGTCAATGCCGCCTGCACCGTCATGGTCACGACCCCCAGCACCCAGACATCGTGCAAGGCAAACCCCGGACGCCGAGCCATCCACAAAGCTGGCAACGCGAAGATCACGAGCCGCATCGCACTACTCACCATCGCCGGGATCGTGTTGCCGAGCGCCTGGAACATGCCGCTGCAGGTGAAGAGCAACCCGTTCGCCACAAAGTTGAGGGAAATGACACGGAGGTACTCGGCCGCGACGGCGATGACCTCCGGCTCCTTGCTGAATCCCTGCACCAGGAGCCCCGGATTCCACTGGCAGAGGAGCGTCAGGATCGCCATGAGCACGCTGCCGATAATCGCCGTCCAATGGAACGTATCGCGGACGCGCGCCATCTGCCCCGCGCCCATGTTCTGCCCCGCCAACGGCGCGGCGGAAAACGCCACCGCCATCGCCGGAAGGAAGACGGCCTGCATGACGCGGACGCCAATCCCATACCCCGCCTGCGCGGCCGCCCCGAAATCGCGAATCACGAAATAGATCGTGGCGCCCATCAGGAACATCAGCGCGAACTCGGCGCCCGACGGGACACCGATACGCAACATGCGCATCAGCACATCCCATCGCACGGTGAACAGGGCGCGGTCGAAACGCACGTAATGCTCCATGCGCACGAAATAGCCGAGCATCAGGATGATCGCGACGACGATGGCAATGGTACTGGCCAACCCGGCACCCGCGACGCCCATCGGGCGTCCGGTGCCCCACCCGGCAATTAGCACGGGAGCCAGCACCATGTTCAACACCACGGTGACCATCTGCACCATCATGGCCGGTCGCACGATGCCGGTGCCGCGCAGCGCCGCACCCGTCGAGACCAGCATGAACTGCAGGCCGAGCCCCGGGAGATACCAGCGGAGGTAGGCGACGCCAGCGGCCTGCGTCGCCGCATCCGCGCTCACCGCCCCGAGATAAACAGGGCTCAGGGCATAGCCGACGATGAGTACAAACGCGCCACACGCGAGTGACCAGAGGGCACTCTGGTTGAACACGACATTGGCATCCTGCTGATCCTTGCGGCCGACGGCGTGCGCGATCAGCGACATCGTCCCGACCCCCAGCACCTGCGTCAGCGCCATGATGACCATCTGCACATTACCGGCCGCGCTCACGCCAGCCACGGCGGCATCACCGAGCCGACCGACAAACCACAAGTCGATCAGGTAGTAGGAGGTCTGGAGAATCATCCCCGCGCACATCGGCAGCGCCAGACGCAGGATGTGCCGGGGAATGCTGCCCGTGGTCAGGTCATGCATGGGGCATGGACAGGGATGAGAAGCGGGGATGGGCGCGGTGCATGTGCATCATCTGCGAACGCTGTCCCCCGCTGGAGGAAGATGCAATACATCCCCGTTCCGCTGGATGGGCCGATCGCCGCTGGGGCGGCTGCTTGCCGCCGGCGGCCCCACCCTGCTGATTATCGGCCATGCTCATCCGCATGCCTTTTCCCCCCACGTTGCTCCGCATCGGTACTGGCGTGTCCATGGTTCGGTCATGCCGATTCGCACTGCCGCTGCTGTCGTTGCTGGCCTGTGCGCGCCCCTCGGACCAACGACCCGTCATCGGCCTGATCACCAAGACGGAGACGAACCCGTTCTTCGTGAAGATGAAGGAGGGGGCTGAACAGGCGGCGACCGGTGAGCAGCTTCAGCTCCTCGCCGGAGCGGGTCGATCGGATGGCGACAATGCCGGTCAGATCGCAGCGATCGAGAATCAGGTGGCGGCCGGCGCGAAGGTGATTCTGATCTCGCCGAGCGATGCCAAGGCGATCGTACCGACGATCACACGCCTGCGCAGTCAGGGGGTGCTGGTGATCGCGCTCGACAGCCCGGCCGATCCGATGGACGCGACGGATGGTTTCTTCGGCACCGACAATTATCGCGCCGGGGAACTGATCGGACAGTATGCGAAGGCCCGCCTCGGGAATACGGCTCCCCGGATCGTGACGATCGATCTCGTACCCGGCCATCCGACCGGTGCGCAACGGCATAACGGATTCCTCCACGGTCTCGAACTCCCGACCAACGACCGGACGTCGAACGAACTGGCCGCACCCAGTCAGGTCGTCTGCATGGGCGACAGCATCGGCGATCAGGCCAAGGCGCAGGCGGTCATGGAGACCTGCCTGCAAAAGGCGCCGGAGCTCAACGTCGTATAT
>JBDKIJ010000323.1:0-8024 GCA_039797155.1 Gemmatimonadota bacterium
ACTCGATCGGCTCCGTCAAGGCGTCAGAGCTCCCCGAGGTCCCGACCAACGTCTCGAACCTGCTCGCCGGCCGCGTCGCCGGTGTCCAGATTTCGGGCGGCCTCGGCAACGCCGGCAGCGGCAGTGCGATCCGTCTGCGCGGCGCCACGTCGCTGGCGCTCAGCAACCAGCCCCTCATCTATGTGGATGGCGTGCGTACCCGCTCCGACGAGTATCCGCGCAACGGCATCTTCCAGGGCGCCACGCAGCGTGGCGCCAACGCCAACGGCAGCCCGCTCAACGACATCAACCCCGATGACATCGATCGGATCGAAGTCGTGAAGGGTGCGGCCGCGACAACGCTCTTTGGCACCGACGCCGCCGCCGGCGTGATCCAGATCTTTACGAAGCGCGGCTCGCAGGGCGCCCCCAAGTGGACCGCGCAGCTGAACTCCGGCTTCTCGAAGCTGCAGAAATTCGGTACGGATGCCGCGCCACTCGTCTTCATGGACCCGTTCCTACGGAACGGCGAGCGACTGGGCATGCAGGCACAGGTTGCCGGCGGGACGCGTGATGGCGTCCGCTACCTGTTCTCGTTCGGCGCCGATAACGCCAATGGCGTGCTCCAGCTCGACAACGAGCGCAAGTACCAGCTGCGCTCCAATGTCGACTTCAGCCCGATGAAGAACATGCAGTTCAGCTGGAACACGTCCTACACGAACAACCTCATCACCCAGACGCCGGCCGGTAACAATGCGCAGGGCGTCACGCTCAATGCCTTCCGCCGCGACCGCAACTACTTCGGCAAGGCCGATCCGGATACCATCAAGCAGGTCTATAAGCAGCAGCTCACCAGCAACATCGATCGCCTGCTGATGGGTGCGACCACGACGTGGACGCCGTTCGAGCGGTACTCGAGCCGCCTCGTCCTCGGTTTCGATCGCTCCGCGCTCGAGAATCGCAACGTCCGTCCGTATGGATTCCCTGGCGCCATCCTCGGCATCATCCAGAACCAGATCTGGCAGAACCGCATCATCAGCCTCGACTGGGCGAACAACTACGACCTGCAGGTGACCAGCGATTTCAAGGCCACGCTGTCGGCTGGTACGCAGTACATCAACTCGTTCGTCGGTGACGTGGTCGCGTACTCGGAAGGGTATCCGGCGCCGACCGATCCGACGGTCGCCTCCGGCTCGCTCCGCAACGCCGATGAAAACCGCCTGAAGAACATCACCGGTGGGGCGTTCACGCAGGCGCTCTTCGGCCTCAAGGACAAGTACTTCGTGACCGTTGGTGCCCGCGTCGATGGCAACAGCGCCTTCGGTGAGAGTTTCGGCTTCCAGACCTACCCCAAGGCGAGCGCCTCGTGGGTGGCCTCCGACGAAAGCTTCTGGAAGGAGAAGTACGGGACGCTGAAGGTGCGCGCCGCCTACGGTGCCGCCGGTCGTGCACCAACGGCGTTCGCTGCCGTGCAGACGTGGAACCCGGTCGGCTGGGGCACGTCGCCCGCCGTGCGCCCGCTCAACCTCGGTGACCCGAACCTCGGCCCGGAGCGTACCGTCGAAACCGAACTCGGCTTCGACCAGACGCTCTTCTCCGGGCGGTTTACCATGGACTTCACCTATTTCAAGGCCGTGACGTCGGACGCGCTCTTCTTCGTCCGCAACATTCCCTCGCTCGGCTTCCTCAACAGCTCGCTGGGCAACGCCGGCAAGATCCAGAAGTCCGGTATCGAAGCGGCCATCAACGCCACACTCCTCGATCGTGAAAACCTGAGCATCCGCACGGGGCTCAACGTCAGCACCAATCAGAGCAAGGTGCTCAGCCTCGGCGGCGCACCCTCGTTCAGCATCGGAAACTTCGGGTGGGTCATCGAGGGGCAGCCGGCACCGGTCGTGCGCGGTCGCCTGATCAAGAATGCCGATGTCGTCGGTGCTCCGGTCGATACGATCACGAACTACAACTTCGGTCCGTCGCAGCCGACGCTCATTCTGTCGCCAACGCTCAATATTACGACGTGGAAGGGGATTTCCATCTCGGCGCGCGGCGAGTATCAGGGTGGCGCCTATCTCAACGAGGACGCCTCCTTCCAGGCGCTCTCCCGCTCGGTGATCTGGCCCACCTGCGAGCGCGCCTACCCGGCCATAGCCAACAGCCAGCCCCTCACGCCGCGTGAGACGCTCACCTGCATCCCGAAGAATGCTCGCCAGGACATGTTCATCTTCCCTGCCGACTTCTTCAAGCTGCGCGATGTGACGGTGACGGTCCCGCTAGGCAAGCTGATCCCGCGAACCACCAGCAGCTCACTGGTCCTGTCGGCGCAAAACTTCTTCCGCCGGAACTACGGCATGCCGATGTTCGATCCGGAAATGTCCGGAAACGACGGCTTCAACGCGCCGGTTCGCTACATCTCCGAACATATTCCGGCGCCGGCGATGTATCTCACGTCGATCCGCATCACTTTCTGAGGCCCACGACCATGACGACTCTTCGCCATTTGCGTACGGCGGCCTGGGCCACGGCAGCCTTTGCCCTGACCGCCTGTGACCTCAAGGTCACCAATCCCGGCCCCGTCCAGGCCACCTTCCTCGACAACCCCGCCGCACTTACCGCCGTCGTGAACGGCGCTGGGCGCGACCTCGCCGAGGCGCTGAACTGGACCTCCTACACCGGCGCGGCCGTGACGCGGGAAGTCCTCCCGTCCGGCTCCACCGCCGCCTTCGGCATCTCCGTTCGCCAGCAGCTCGGCGTCCTGTCGAATGATGACGGTGGCGACTGGTGGAATCAGGCCCAGCGCGCCCGATGGACCGCCGAAAACAGCGTCATCCGCATCAAGCGCGTGCTGGGGGCGAGCGCCAACACCAGCGCCACCCTGGCCCAGGCACTCGTGTGGGTCGGTTTCTCCAATCGCCATCTCGGCGAGAACTTCTGCGATTGTGTCATTGATGGCGGCGCCAAGCAGGCCTACACGGTGTATCTCGAGCGCGCCGAGGCGGCGTTCACCGAGGCAATCACCGTCGCCACGGCGGCGAACAATACGGCGCTCCGCAATACGGCGACCGCGGGACGCGCGTCGGTCCGCCTGCTGCGGAACAATCTGGCGGGCGCCGCATCGGATGCGGGAGCGATCACCGACAACGCGTTCGTGTACCGCATGCCGTACTACGTGAACACCGTCGATCAGTACAACCGCATCTTCTGGGCCTCGGCCAACCAGCCGTATCGCGCCCATACGGTGTGGGGCACGTTCTACGAGACCTACCGGCGCACCACACGCGATCCCCGCGTGCCATATGACTCCAGCCTGACCATTCGGTTCGGCGATGCGGCCGTGACGAGCCTCGGTGGGCAAGTCCGGTGGTATTTCCAGACCAAGCATGCGTCGCAGGCTGCCTCCATCAACCTCGTCTCCGGTTGGGAGATGCGGCTCATCGAGGCAGAGGCGCTGCTGGTCGGGAACGACGTCGCCGGAGCGATGGCCAAACTGAACGCCCGCCGTACCGCCCTCGGCCTCCAGCCGTGGACTGCGACCAACGCCACGGAGGCGTGGACGGCGCTCAAGCGGGAACGCGGGATCGAGATGTGGCTTGAGAGCCGCCGCCTTGGTGACTTCCGCCGCTGGGCCGCGCTCAATCGCCCCGGCGAGCAGGAAAGCATGACGGGCCGGTCCCTCTGTTTCCCCATTCCGCTCAGCGAATTGGAAACCAACCCCAATCTGCGCTGATCGGGGTCGTTCAATTGGGACGAAAGCACGGGGGCGATGCGAACGCGTCGCCCCCGTTGTCACATTCCCTAGTAGCGCGTGGCGATGACTGCGATATTCCCAGTGCCACCTTCTCTCTTCGCACGAGGCCCTCATGAAGCTCGAATCCCCGTCATTCGCCCACGGCGCCCCCATCCCGCCGGAGTTCGCGTTCGCCCGCCCGGACCCCGCCACGCGGATGACGCTTTCCGACAACCGGTCGCCCGCCCTGACCTGGTCCGACGTCCCCGCTGGAACCAAGAGCTTCGTGCTCCTCTGCCACGACCCGGAAGTCCCGACGGTCGCTGACGACGTCAACAAGGAAGACCGCCGGATCCCGTTCGATCTGCCGCGCTTCGATTTCTATCACTGGGTCGTGATGGACATCCCGGCCGACGTGCGGTCGATCGCGGACGGTGAGGGGTCGCAGGGCATTCAGGCGCGTGGCAAGTCCGGGCCGGAGACCGCCATGGGATGGCGTCACGGCTCCAACGACTACACGGTGTGGTTCAAGGGTGACGCAGCCATGGAAGGCACCTACTTCGGCTACGATGGCCCCTGCCCGCCCTTTAACGACACGGTGATCCATCCGTACACCTTCACGTTGTACGCGCTTGATGTGGAGCGCTGCCCGGTAGACGGCGTCGTAGACGGTCGCGCCGTCCGTCAGGCCATTGAAGGGCATATCCTTGCGAGCGCCGTGCTCGTCGGCACCTACACGCTCGCGGCTGACGCGCGCGCACGCTGACGCGCACGTGAGAGGCGCGGGACCGATCCGTTGCGGACCAAGGCGGTCATGACCGGCGAAACGCCGGCGTTTGGTGCGCCATTGATCGGTTCCCCGCGCCAGCTCGAGGTATTCCGCGCGCTGGCGGAACGCACGCGCAGTCTGGTGGTGGTTACCGATGCGCAGGATCGCATCGAGTGGGTCAACGACCTCTTCTCGCGCCACACGGGCTATTCCCTCGACGAGGTCATCGGACGTCGTGCGGACGAGGTGCTTGTAGGTGCCGACACCGCCGACGACGTCCGTGCAGCGCTGGCCACCGCACGAACCACCGGCAATCCGTGCTCTGCGGAAATTCTGCACTACCGGAAATCCGGTGCGCAGTACTGGGCACTGGTCGAAGGTGAAGCGACACGCGACGCGCGTGGCGCACGCACCGGCTATATCAGCGTCCACACCGACGTCACCGAGCTCCGCATCGCCAGCAGTCACGCGGCTGTGGCGCGACGTGTCGGCGACCAACTGCTCGGCTGCGGATCCGTCGAAGACGCCGCGCGACTCGTAACGGAAACCCTCGTCGGCATTCTCGACGTCCGTGCCGCCTGCGTATGGACCGTCGAACCGGGACAGTCAGCACTGCGCTACGTCGCAGGGGCCGCATCCGATTCGACCTTCAACGACTGGGTCGAGATCACGAGCGAATTGTCCTTCGCCGCCGGCACGGAGTGGTTGCAAGGCGTCGGTGCCCCCGGCGTCGCGTGGGGCACCGCCGCGCCCTGTCAACGCACCGATTTCTGGATGCACGATACGGCAGGGCGACTGTCGCGGCGAGCCGACGCTGCACGCCGCACGGGGATCCGTACGGTGTGTGCCGTACCGGTCATGGGCAGTGATGGGGTATTAGCCGTGATCGAGTTCGGAGGATCCCATGCCTATCCCGGCTACGATCGTCTCCCGAAGCTGCTTGAGCAGGTCGCGCAGCTCCTAGGCGCGTTCATCACCCAGACGCGCACCCAGCGTACGCTGCGTGCGCTCTTCGAGCAGAGCCCCGATGCGCTGCTGGTGGTGGATGGCGACGGCGTGATCACCAGCGCCAACTCGCGTGCGTACGATCTGTTCGGCCGCACCATCGATCGGCGATTGCGGCTGGTGCTGCCGGAAGCCGAACAGTGGCGAACGGCGGATCGCGGTGAGTCACCCAATACGGTGCATGAGGGGGTCGCGTATCATCTCGACGGCACGACCTTCGACGCGGAGTTCACGGTGGCGCGAGCCGCCGGCATTCAGGCGTCGTCGGACATCGTGTCCGTGCGTGACCTCACCGAGCGACGCAAGCAGGAAGCCGCCGAGCGGCGCATCGCCGAGATGCAGCTCGCCGTCGAGTTCGCCGATCAGGCCAATCGGGCCAAGAGCCAGTTCCTCGCGCACATGAGTCACGAGATCCGCACGCCGATGAACTCCATCATCGGCATGTCGTATCTGTGTCTCCAGGAGGAGCTCGGCGAGCAGGCGCGCGGTTACCTCCAGCGAGTCAATCGGTCGGCGCGCGATCTGCTCACCGTGATCAACGACATCCTCGACTTCTCCAAGATCGACGCCGGAAAAGTCGAACTGGAACGCATCCCCTTCGCGCTCCAGCAGACGCTCGACCAGGTGGACAGCATCTGCGGGCATCTCGCGCGGGAGAAGGCGCTGCAGTTCGACATTCAGGTGGCGGAGGACGTTCCCAGCTTCGTGGGTGGCGATGCACTACGTCTGGGGCAGATCCTGCTCAATCTCGCCGGGAATGCCGTCAAGTTCACGGAGCGTGGTGGGGTGCGCGTGGAGGTGTCGCGAGGGGCGGCGGTGGCAAACACCGGGGACGTGGTCCTCGAGTTCCGCGTGCGCGACACCGGGATTGGTCTGAGTCACGAGCAGATTGATCGCCTCTTTCAGCCGTTCAGTCAGGCCGACGCCTCGAACACCCGGAAGTACGGGGGCACCGGACTTGGACTGGCGATTGCCAAGCAGCTGGTCGAGCTGATGGACGGCGCGATCACGGTGGAGAGCACGGTGGGCACCGGGAGTCTCTTCGCGTTCACGGCACGGTTCGCGCGGGTGGATGCCGTAGTACCCACCGAGGACGACACCGCGAGCATCCAGGATATCGATGCCGCGCGGGCGCGACTGGTGGGGCGGCATGTGCTGATCGCCGAGGATAATGCCTTCAATCAATTGGTGATCCGCAAGCTGCTCACCAAGTGTGGCGCGACGGTCACCGTGTGCGGTAATGGGCGCGAAGCACTCGATGCCCTTGGGCACGCGATGTTTGATCTCGTCCTGATGGACGTACAGATGCCGGAGATGGATGGTTACGAGGCGACGCAGCGTATTCGGGAGACGCCGGCACTCGCTGAACTGCGCGTGATTGCGATGACCGCCAATGCGATGGCGGAAGATCGTCGGCGGTGCATGGAGGCCGGGATGGATGACTTCGTAGCGAAGCCGATCGATCCCGATCAGATGTATCTGACGCTGGCGAAGTGGCTACCGGACCCTCCGACGGAGTGAGTAGCTCGCAGCGTAGCACGGTGCCCGTGGCCATTATCGGCGCCGGTCTCGCGGGGCTGTATGCGGCGCGTCGGTTGCATGCCGCCGGTATCGAATGCCTCGTACTCGAGGCCAGAGATCGGGTCGGCGGGCGGATTCACACCACGGTGGACGGCCTCGATCTTGGCCCTTCGTGGTTTTGGCCCCATACGCAGCCCGCAATGAGTGAGCTCGTTGCCGAGCTCGGTCTCAAGGCGTTCGCCCAACACGTGGATGGGGACGTCCTCATCGAGCGCTCGCCGCACGAGGGGGTCCAGCGATTTGCGGCGCGCGACTTCGGGCTCGATCAGGCCCCGCCGTCGATGCGCCTGGTTGGGGGGACGGGTGCGGTGATCGACGCGGTGCTGCGTGGTTTTCCGTCCTCCCGTCTCATCATGCAGGCGCAGGTAACAGCATTATCGCTGACCGATGCGCAGGTGGTCGTGACATACACGGACGCGACTGGTGCGTCATGTGCGCTGCGCGCGTCGCAAGTCATCGCCGCGCTGCCGCCGCGCCTGTTGGCGCAGATCGCGTGCGATCCCGTGCAGGATGCCGCCATCCTGCAGCGATGGCGTGACACGCCCACGTGGATGGCGCCACACGCGAAGTTTGTCGCGCGCTATGACCACGCATTGTGGCGCGACGGCGGACTGTCCGGTTTCGCGCACAGCATGATCGGACCGCTGTCGGAGATCCATGATGCAACGACGGCCGATGGGAGCTCGGCGCTATTTGGCTTTGTCGGGATCAACGCCACGCAACGCGCTCTTCTCGGCGAGGCGGCGCTCACGCGAGCGTGCATCGACCAGCTAACCCGACTGTTTGGAGCAGACGCGGAGCGGCCAACGGCGACCTATGTCGCGGATTGGGCCGCCGAGCCGTTCACCGCGACGGCAGCCGATCAGGTCGCCACTGGGCACCCCATGCCGTCGTCCGCGGCGTGGGTGAGCGCGCCGTGGCAGGATCGCTTGATCCTGGCGGGGAGTGAGACCAGCCCGAGTGATC
>JBDKIJ010000324.1:0-2903 GCA_039797155.1 Gemmatimonadota bacterium
CATCGATGCGCGCTGGGCGTAGTAGGTCGCCATGATCGCGGTCGGCACATGATCGGCCGTGGCGCGATTGCGGGTCATGGGGGCCATGACCAGGCGGTTGCGGAGCGTGATACGCCCAAACTCGAAGGGTTCAAACAGCATGATGCAGTCAGTCTCAGCAGGAAGTGGAATCGCAGCAGGCAGCCGCTCGGATGTTCGGCTTCATCAACTCTGTGCTCAACAACTCAATCGTTTGGTAGCACGTTTTGATCCATCATGATGCGCACGCCGCGGGCGGCGCAGTAGATTCGCCCAACCCTTCCACCCCCACGGCCCATGCCTCGACCCATGCATCGTCGCACCTTCCTGCAGCAGGCGAGTGCTCCCATCGGATTGACGGCGCTCTCCGCCATCGTCCCTGCCCCGCTCTTGAGCGCACCGATGCTCGGCGAACCGGTGCTCGGCGCACCGATGCTCGGCGCACCGGCGGTGCACACGGTGCGGCGCTCCTCCGTTGTGGTCATCGGTGGCGGTGCGTTTGGCGGGTGGACGGCGCTTCGCCTGCGCGAGATGGGACACGACGTCACGCTGGTCGATGCGTACGGCCCGGGGAATTCCCGCGCCACCTCGGGTGACGAGACGCGACAGATCCGTTGCGGCTACGGCGATCAGGAGCTGTATGCGCGGTCGGCGCTCCGGGCGATGACCGCGTGGCGCGAGCGGGAACGCGAATTCGGCGTTTCGCTCCTCACCGTCACGGGGCGCCTGCAGATGGCCCCCGCGTGGACGCCAGCGCTTCGCGCGACGCAGCGTGTGCTCACGTCGCTCGGTGTGCAGTGGGAGGCGTTCACGCCAGACGACATGCGCCGCCGCTATCCGCAGCTCAATCCCGAGGGGATGGAGGCCGGCCTGTACGAGCCGGGGGCGATGGTGATCCGTGCCAAGCAGGCGATGCTCACGGTTGCCGATGCCTTCACCCGAAAAGGAGGCACCGTGCGGCTCGCGCGTGCGCTTCCCGGCACGGCGGCGAATGGTCGGCTGCAGAGCGTGCGCACGCCGGAGGGGGAGACGATCACCGCCGAGCGGTTCGTATTCGCCTGCGGGCCGTGGTTGCCGCGGCTATTCCCTGAGGTGGTTGGGTCGCGGATTCAGGTGCCGGGGCGCGACGTCTTCTATTTCGGTGTGCCGGCCGGTGATCGTCGCTTCTCGGCGGAGGCATTGCCGAATTTTTCCGAAGCCACCTACTACGGCTTCCCCAGCATCGATGGTCGTGGCGTGAAGGTGTGTCCCACGACCGGCTCGCCGTCGTTCAATCCCGATACCGACGAGCGGATCGTGTCCGCCATTGAGGCGCGTCGGGCCCGCGAGTACGTGGCGCGCCGTTTCCCGGCGCTGGCCACCCAGCCGATCACCGAAACGCGCGTCTGCCAGCTGGAGAACACGCCGGACGAGAACTTCCTCATCGACCGGCACCCGGACTGGGAAAATGTCCTGATCGCCGGCGGCGGTTCGGGGCATGGCTTCAAGCACGGCCCGGTCATTGGCGACTACATCGCGCGCCGCGCCCTTGGCGAGCCGACCGACGCGGCCTTCGACCATTTGGTGCGGCTGGCGCGGTAATCCCGGGGATTGGGCGGGCCCACTGTTGACACCGCGCGGAAACGGCTCCCATACTTCGTTCGCCAACCAAACAAAGATCGGCCCTTCCACATCTATTGATGTGGTGGGCCAGTCACTCCGCTACCCCCCGGAGTCTTTCATGCGCCGTTTTCCTCGCTCGTCGTCCTGGGTCGCCGCTGTTCTTCTCCTGACCGCCTGCGGCCGAGAGGATGGCGTCACCGATCCGGCCACCAACCCGACCACGGCCGATGTTTTTGCCGACGCCTTTGCGACCAATGTGTCGTATCAGGCGTTCGCCGGGTCCAAGCTTGATGCGGTCTCCATCGATGCCACGGAGAAGCAGGCCGGTACCGCGTCGCTGAAGATCGTCGTCCCGGGGCCGAATGATGCCACGGGCGGCTACGCGGGCGGCGCGATCGTGTCGTCGGTCCCGCGCGACCTGAGCAAGTACAACGCGATCACGTTCTGGGCCAAGGCCAGCATCGCGGCCAAGCTGGATGTCATCGGCACCGGCAACGACAACACGGGCGGGTCGCTCTATACCGCGGAGCGGAAGGAGATCGCTCTGACCACGACGTGGACCAAGGTCACGCTCCCGCTCGCGGCGGCGTCGCGCCTCACGGCGGAGAAGGGCTTGTTCCATTTCGCGGAGGGGGCCGAGAATGGCGCCGGGTACACGATCTGGATCGACGCGCTGAAGTTCGAGACGCTCACCACCATCACCAACCCGCGTCCGGCGATTGCCACGACCGCGCTGACGATGGAAGTGGGCGGGACGGCCACCGTGCCCGGCACGGCGGTGACGTATGCGGTGGACGGGACTGATCAGCTTCTGTCGGTTTCTCCCGCGTTCTTCACGTTCACGTCGTCGGCTTCGGCCGTCGCCACGGTGTCGTCGGTGGGTCTTGTCACGGCCGTGGCGCCTGGAACGGCCCAGATCACGGCCACACTCGGTGCCACCGCGGCGACGGGGACCGTCTCGGTCACGGCGGTCGCCGCGCCGACTGCGGCTGCTCCCACGCCGACACAGGCGGCGGCGAACGTCGTGTCCCTGTTCAGTGACGCCTACACGAATGCGACGGTTGATACCTGGTCGGCGACCTGGGACCAGGCCGATGTGGCCGACGTGAAGGTGGCCACCAACAACACGAAGAAGTACACCAACCTGGTGTACGCCGGGATCGAATTCACCAAGACGCCACTGGATGTGCGCAGCATGACGCACTTCCACGTGGATGTGTATGCGTACGATGACGCGAGCCTCAAGGTGAAGCTCGTGGACTTCGGCGCCAACGGGGTCTTCG
>JBDKIJ010000325.1:0-3549 GCA_039797155.1 Gemmatimonadota bacterium
GCGTCGGCGGAATCCGCATTTACGCGAGATGGTCGATGAACTGCTCGCGACCATTCGCGTGGCCGCGAACCGCGACCTCTGGAGCACGGAGGAACGCGCCCAATGCGAGGCAGATATGGCACGCATCATGGATAACGTCCGGCAACAGGCGCTGGGTGGGCGACGGGTCTGAGTCGGCATGACCTGATCGGCACATGACCGTGACGCGCCTGTAACACGGTTGGCGTCGGGTCGTCACGCAGCGGCTTGAGCTTGTGCCGCATGACGCCCCTGCTTCAGCAGCTGGATGCGCGCGATCGCGCGCTGTTTCTCCGATATGCCGCCCGCGCAGAACACCGTGACGGCGGCCTCAGGTTCTGGCGACTGATCACCCATGCTGGCGGTGCGCGCGCCACCATCGGGTTGAGCATCGCATCGGCGGCGCTTCCGGCGATCTCGGTGGCGATCGCGTGGCGCACCTTGCTGCTCCTCGGGGTGTCGCACCTGGTGGTACAGATCGTCAAGCGTACGGTTGGCCGTCCACGCCCGACGCTTCATCATCCGTTCGCCGCGCTCGTCGATATCCCGGATCGGTTTTCGTTTCCCTCCGGTCATGCCTGCGCCATCATGGCCGTGGCTCTGAGTCTGAGTGTGGCGCTCCCGGCGGTCGCGATTCCGCTGCTGACCCTGGCCATTGTCGTTGGATTTTCCCGAGTGGTGCTTGGCGTGCACTACCCCGGTGATGTGCTGGCCGGTCAGATAATTGCGCTCGTGTCGGCCTATCCATTCCTCGCGTGAACGCGCGGATGCGGCTCTCGAGTGCGATCGGCGTGCTGACCCCGTCTCCCTTGCCGTCAGGGCCATGGATGGCGCGCCCTGCCCAGCGGCCTCGGATTCGGGATGTCGTGTTGCCGGCCCGTAGTCGTCCACTGGCGGAAATGCGCGTGCTCGACGTCACGGAGTGGTACGGCTCCACGAGCGGTGGCATTCGCACATATCTGCATGAAAAGAGCGCCTACGTACATGATCGTCCTTCGCTCCACCAGGTCATGGTGGTGCCGGGATCCGAGGATCTCATTGACGATCAGGTCGGTGTCCGTCGCTACTTCGTGAAGGGGCCGCGGATTCCCCGTCATGCGCCGTATCGCCTATGCTCTCGTCATCAACGATTGAGCGCATCGTTCGGCATGAGCAGCCCCACCTGATCGAAGTGGGGAGCCCGTTCATTGTCCCGTGGCTGGTCCGTAGTGCCACGCAGGATCTCGACATCCCCCTCGTGTATTTTCACCATTCGAACGTGGCCACCAGCAGGCTATATGGGGAGCTGGGTGGCACGGCGACATCGGGATTCACGCAGGCGCTGGCAGGGCGCTATCAGCGCCGGCTGGATGAATTGTTTCCCCTGACGATTGCGCCCTCCCGCTCCGCAATGCGGGAATTGGAGACGCAGGGGATCCATCGCGTTCGCCACGTGCCCCTCGGCGTGGATCTCGAGCTGTTTACTCCGGCGCGGCGGGCATTTCAGCATGTCACCCGTCTTCGGATGGCGCTGCCAGACACCCCGCTTGTCGGCTTCGTCGGGCGATTTGCGCCCGAAAAGCAACTCATGGCGGTACTGGATGCGTGGCCGCACATCGAGCGACGAACGGGTGCGCGGCTGGTTCTGGTTGGTGCCGGTCCGCTGGAGGCGAAGCTGCGCCGTCATCCCTACGCGCCACGGGTCTACTTCCGACCGTTTGAGATCAATCGCGCACGGCTTGCCGATCTCTATGCGGCGCTCGACCTCTATCTCGCACCGGGACCGACGGAGACCTTCGGTTTGGCGGCACTCGAGGCACTGGCGTCTGGCACTCCGGTCCTCGCGCCGAATTGTGGCGCCGGCGCCGAACTGGTAGAAGCCAGTGGCGGTGGTCGCCTCTTTGCGTTCGGCGATCAGGCGTCTTTGATCGACGAGGCCGTAGGCCTCCTCCGCGACGACCTGGTGATGCTCGGCCGTCACGGTCGCCACTACGCCGAGGAGGAGCACGCGTGGCATGGCACCTTCGATCGGCTCTTTGCGATCTATCGTGAGTTGACGACGCGATGAGGGCGACGCGATCCGGTGCCCTGTTGGTCTCCATTCACGACGTCACGCCGGCGTGGGATCGGGAGACCCGCCTTCTGTGGCAACTCTGCCGTAACGTCGGTATCACACCCGCGTTGTGCGTGGTCCCTGCATGGCACGGTCGATGGCCGCTGACTCGCCACGCCTCGTACGTGCGCTGGGTCCAGGAGTGTGAGCGGCAGGGTGCGGAACTGTTTCTCCACGGTGAGCGGCATGATGAGGATGGCTTGCGGCGATCGTGGCGAGATGGCATCCGTGCGCTCGGTCAGACGGCGCGGGAAGGCGAGTTTCTGACGCTCAATCGGGACGAAGCGCTGCTCCGCATAGCACGTGGGTTAGGGCAGCTGCGAGCGCTTGATCTCTCTCCGATCGGATTCGTGCCACCGGCATGGTTGGCACGCGAATGTACGCATGATGTCGTGCGAGAGGTCGGGCTCCGCTTCAGCGAAGATGTGCGGAGCATCCGATTGCACGACTTGCGAACGGGTGCGACGACACGTCGTCGGGCGCAGGCTGTCCGGTGGAGCAGCCGAACCGCCATGCGCGCCCACCTGTCCCATGCGGTCTCACTCTGGCATCTGCAGCGCCAGCGCGCAAACCCCTTGGTGCGGCTCGCGCTTCATCCGCAGGATCTGTCGCATCCAGTCACGGCACTCTCGGTGCGTGTGGCGCTTCGTCGATGGTCTCAGGTCCGTACCACCATGCGATACCAGGACCTGCAATGATCGACCTGACACAACTTCGCCTCGCCATCTGCACCGACACGTATCCGCCGCAAATCAACGGTGTCGCCCGAACCCTGGCGAGGCTCGTGGAAGCCGTTCGTCAGCGCGGTGGCACGGCGCAGGTTTTCACGGTGGCGGATCCGGAAGCAGTGGATGCGGACGATATCATTCGATTTTCCTCGCGACCCTTCTGGGCCTATCCGCAGCTGCAGGTCGCGTTTCCCGGCGCGCGCGCCATGACGTCGGCGTTGCGTACGTTCGAGCCGACCGTGGTCCATGTCGCGACGGAATTCGGCGTTGGGCTCGCTGGACGGGCGGCCGCCCGGCGGATGTCCTTACCGCTCGTGTCATCGTATCACACGAATTTTGCCGCGTATGCGGCGCACTACCAACTCGGGTTTCTGGCGACTCCGGGATGGCAGTACCTACGGTGGTTTCATAACGGCGCCATGCGCACGTTTTGTCCCACCGAGGCCATCCGCTCCGACCTGCGGCAGCGTGGTATTCGGCGCAGTCGGGTGTGGTCTCGCGGTGTTGACAGCGACCGATTCAGCCCGGTGCACCGATCGTCCGAACTTCGCGAGAAGATCGGTGCATCCGACGACTCCGTCGTGATTTCCTATATCGGTCGCTTGGCACCGGAGAAGGGTATTCCGTTGGCCTTGGAGGCCATGCGGCTGACGGCGCTGGCACGGCCGGGACGGGTACGCTTTCTGATCGGGGGCGACGGGCCGATCGAGG
>JBDKIJ010000326.1:0-2616 GCA_039797155.1 Gemmatimonadota bacterium
GTCTCGCGTGGCGTCCAGGTTTCCGATCTGGTCATTTTCCGCCCTGAGGACGCGGGTGTGGTGGATCTTCAAGATGGGCTCTACGTGTTGACCGACCGGCTTTCGTCGCCGGCTTTTCGAAAGCAGCTGACGCAGCTCGTCGTTGGCCTTCGGCGAGGCTGGCGCACGGTCCATGAGAATCCCACCATGGCGGTCACGCTCACGTTGGGGCTGGACGCTTCGCTCGAGCGATTTCAACAGCGTCAGATGCTGGAATCCGTGCTCCAGTTGGTCGAACCCGAGAAGGTCGGCTATCTCGACTTGAATGAACTCGAGAAGGCGGAGCGCCAGGCGCTTGCCGGGGCAGGAACGACGGCCGCCGAGTACCGCATTTGGACGCACGGAGTCTGGAACGAGGTCCAGAAGGCGGAGGGCAAGGCTCCCCTGATTACGGAAGCGACTCGTCATGCGGTCGATGGCGTGTTGAACTCGACCCCCTTCAATCTGTTCGTGCTTTTCGGCGTGGGCGTCTTCGCTCTCGGGGGATTGCTCGAGTCCATTCAGCTCGGACACTCCCTCTGGGGACGCCACATCATCAGCCTGATCAGTTGTCTCGGTGGAGGCATGATCCGCGACCTTCTTATTGGTGCCGAGCGGCTGCCATTCTATTTCACGCGCGACCTGACGCAGCCGGCGGCGATTCTGGCCATCGTCCTGCTGGGATCATTGTTCTTCCGCGTGTATCCGGACTCGAAGGGAACCCCGGGCTTCATCAAGACCAAGCGATATGCCGATTTCTTTGGATTCAGTGCGATCGCGCTGAAGGGCGCAATGGTCGCCGTCGCAGCGAATATGCCGTGGCCCCTGATTCCTGTCTGCTCCGCTATCACCTGCGTTGGTGGTGGGATTCTCCGCGACGTCCTCCTCAATCGCGAGCCGCGCTCCTTTCGTGGGACGATCTATGAGGAGGTCGCCATGGTGAGTGCCTTCATCCTCCTGGGGGGGCTACTCGTCGCGAATCGCTTCGAGCACGAACCGGCCGTGGCACACGCCGCACTGGCGGCCTCGCTGCTCGCCTCGCTCGGGCTACGCTTCCTGGTGGAATACCGGCAAATCCGTTGGAAGTAGGCGACGGCCGCGTGATTGCAGAAGCGGTCGCCGCCACGCACGTTTCCGCCCATGCCCCCACTCACTTTTCGGTTCGTCGCCGGTACGTTCCTCGCCGCCGCGATCGCTTGCACCGTAGCCTGTTCCGCTCCAGCGCCAGCGCCACAATTCGGGCAGCTCGTCGACCAGTACCTCGATGACTTCGCCAGGCGGCATCCGTCGATTGCCGGTGGCAATGGCCTTCACGGGCACGACGACCTGCTCGATGATTTCAGCGCGGCGGCAATCGCGAAGGAGATCGCCGAGCTCAAGACCACGCAGACCGCTCTGACGTCGCTCGACAGCACCGCCCTGTCGAATGAAGAACGGGTGGACCGGCGCATTCTGCTGGGGGTGATCGACGGGTGGCTGCTGGAACAGGAGACCCTCGCCAACTGGCGTCGCAATCCGATGCTGTACGCCTCGGCCTTGTCCGATGGCGTGCACAACCTGATGACGATGGAAAACGCGCCGGCGCCGGTACGGATGCGCCGGGTGATCAGCAAGCTGGCCGGTGTGCCTGCCCTGCTGCAGGCGGCGCGCGCGAACATCGTGAATCCGCCACGCATCTTCGCCGAACGCGGCTTGGGGATGATGAAGAACGCGTCGACCATGCTCGGCGCCGATCTCGATCTCGCGTTCGCCGCCGAGCGCGGTACGCCTCTGATGGACTCGCTTCGCACGTCCGCTGACGCGGCGCGCGCAGCGATCGACAGCTACACGCAATGGTTCGAGCGCGACGTGCTTCCCACTGCATCCGGTGAATGGCGCGTGGGGGCCGAGGCGGTGGCGCGCCGGTACCGCTCCGAAGAGCTCATCGACATCCCGCTCGCCGACCTGGCGGCCCTCGGCGAGCGCGAGCTGAAGAATTATCAGCAGCAGTTCCGCGAGGCCGCCGAGCGGCTGGCGCCGGAGAAGGATCCGGTGTCCACGTGGCTCACGGTGCGTCGCACGCATCCGCGGCGCGGTGAGGTGGTGGCCGCCACACAGGCCATCGTGGATTCGCTCACGCAGTTCGTGCGCGAGAAGGACCTCGGCGTGGTGCCCGACGGCGAACGCGTGGTGGTAGCGCCCGCCCAGCCGTTTGCGCTGGGGTTCGCGTCGATGCACGCGTCGCCGCCGCTCGAAGACCCGCCGGTGAAGAGCTTCTACTACATCACCGACGCCGACTCCACGCAGCCGCTGGACGCGCAGGAGGCGTGGCTCGAGCGGTACAATTACGCCTCGCTCGCCATCACGTCGGCGCACGAGGCGATGCCCGGCCACTGGTTGCACGCCGTACACATGCGGGAAACCAAGGGCAAGCTGCGGCGCATCTGGATCGGCCTCAATCCGTTCCCGCAGCCGTCGAGCGGTCAGGATGGTTGGGCGCATTACGCCGAGCAGCTGGTGGTGGAACAGGGCTACAAAGGCGGCGATCCGCGCTACGCGCTGGCGCAGCTAAGCGATGCGCTCACGCGCGTGTGCCGCCTGCTGAGCGGCATTCGCCTG
>JBDKIJ010000327.1:0-13068 GCA_039797155.1 Gemmatimonadota bacterium
ATCGCTACGATGCGAAAGGGGAGCGTCAGGGACCGGATCCGGAGGTCTATGCCTTCACGACGAACGGCACCACGCGTCGGGAATGCGAGATGGCCGAGATCCAGCAGCGGTGCGTGCTTGCGATGTGCAACGAGGCGGTTCGGTGCCTTGAGGATGGCATCATTCGCAGCCCGCGCGACGGCGATATCGGAGCGATTTTCGGGATCGGCTTTCCGCCATTCCTTGGCGGCCCGTTCCGCTATCTCGATACACTCGGCGCGGCGCAGGTGGTCCGGCAACTGGAAGCGCTGGATCGGCAGCACCCCTCGCGATTTGCCCCCGCCCCGCGCCTTCTCGAGATGGCGCGGCGTGGTGGTCGATTCCATTCATAGACACGCATGCACGCTCCCACGAATCCGGCATGGCATCCGCGCATCCGTGAGGTGATCACCACCTTGCGCGATGCACAGGCCGCCATGGACCACTGGCTGCAGGATCTTCCCGTCGAGCATCACACGATGCGCCTCGCCGCTGATCGCTGGTCCGTCACCGATATCGTCGAACATCTCGCGATGGTGGAGGATGGGACTGGTCGACGCATCGGCGCGTTGATCAAGGAAGCCGCGGGAACCACCGAGGCCGCGACGTCACCGATGGCGCCGACGATGGAGCACTTCCGCGTCTGGCAACCGGTGCGGCCGGTGCCGGCGCCGCCGATGGTGACGCCAACAGGGAGCCTGAGCTACGCGCAGGCGCTCCACGCTCAGCAGACGGCGCGCGCGCGGCTGATTGCCGCCTTCGACGCGGCTTCGGGGCGTGACCTCGCGGCGGTGTCAGTGCCGCATCCAGCTCTCGGCGTCCTCAACGCGTATCAGTGGGGGCTTTTCGTGGCGCAGCATCAGCACCGCCATCTCCACCAGATGCGCACGCTCGTCTCATCCATCCCCTCATGATGCCGCACCGTTTCCTGAAGACGCTTGCCGGGGCTGCCGTGCTGCTGACGGCCTGTGGCCCTCGCGTTACCACGGGTGCCCCGACCGCAGTCGTTCCCCCGTCCGCCCTGCCGGCGACGCGCGCGGAGCGCACGGACTACCGGGAAACGTCATCGTACACTGACGTCATGACGTTTCTGGACGTGATCCGCGGACTTGGTGCGCCCCTCACGATGGATACGTTGGCGATATCCCCTGCGGGTCGCGTGGTACCCTTGATCATCGCGTCGCGCCCTCGTGTCCGCACCGTCGACGAAGCCCGGGCGCTCAAGCGACCGGTCGTGTACATCCAGGCGAACATTCACGCGGGTGAAGTGGAAGGTAAGGAAGCGATGCTCGCGCTACTGCGCGACTGGTCGTTCAGTGCACGGCCGAACGTGCTCGATTCCCTCGTGCTGGTGGTGATTCCCATCTACAACGCCGACGGGAACGAGAAGTTGGCGCCGCAGGCGCGGAATCGTGGCGCTCAGAACGGCCCGGAGATGATCGGGGAACGGCCGAATGGGATGGGGCTCGACCTCAACCGGGATTTCATCAAGGCCGAAGCACCCGAGACCAAGGGGGCGCTGACCGCGTTCACGCGTTGGATGCCCGACGTCTACATGGATTTGCACACGACGAACGGCAGCTATCACGGCTACGCGCTTACGTATTCGCCGTCGTTGCATCCCGCTGCCCCGCTGGCCCCGTTCACGGCGGACACGCTGCTCCCGGAGATCCGTCGGCGCATGAAAGTCCGCCATGGCTTCGAGGTCTTTCCCTACGGCAACTTTACCGGCGCCGATGGACGGGAGTCGATCACGGCGACGACCAAGTCCGGATGGTGGACCTATGAACACAAGGCGCGCTACGGCACCAACTATTACGGACTGCGCGGCGGCATCAGCATCCTGAGTGAGGCGTACTCGCACGATCCGTTCGGGCGTCGCGTCGCCAGCACGCGCGCCTTCGTGCAGGAAATTCTCTCCTACCTCGCCGAACGCCCGGCGGCGATCCGCACGCGCGTGGCGACCGGGATGGCGGCCGCCACCTTCACCGGCGATCGTGTCGAACCGGTGGCCGTGCGCGGCCGCTTCCTGTCGCGCCCCGACACCCAGCCGGTCCTTGTGGAAACGCTGGAGCGCCTCGCTGACAGTGCGGCATTCACGCAGCCCGGTGTCCCCCGCGGTATCCGTCGCACCGGCACGATCGCCGCGCAGCGCATGCCGGTCGTCGACCGCTTCGAAGCCGCCATGCGTCGATCGCCCTCGGTCCACGGGTATGTGTTGGGATCGGAGTGGTCCGCTGCCGTCGCACTGCTCCGTACGCATGGGGTGCCGGTGACCGCAGTCGCCGCGGAGACCACCGTCCCCGTCCAGCAGTTCCGTATTGATTCCGTCGTCGCGTCCGGTCGCGCCTTCCAGGGCCATCGCGAAATGCGGGTGGAAGGGCGCTGGGTGGATACCACCCTGACCGTGCCCGCCGGCAGCTTCCTGGTCCGGACCGGATCCCCGCTCGATCTCGTGGCCATGCAGCTGCTCGAGCCGGAAACCGACGACGGCCTGCTCACTTGGAACCTCTTCGACAAGGCGCTGGTCGTCGGCGGGGTCGCCCCCGTGGCTCGCCTCCGCGCGCCCCTCCGTTAGCTTATCGCCATGCTACGTACCTCCCTCCTCTATCTGTCCCGGCAGCAGCGGATCTTCAGTCTCATCCGCAATGTCGGGTTCGCGCGCCAGATGGCGTCCCGGTTCGTCGCGGGCGAAACGATCACGACCGCCTGTGATGCGGTGGCCGAGTTGAACAGCAAGGGCATCAGCGCCTCGCTGGATCTCCTTGGTGAAAGCGTCACCAACGAGGCGGAGGCGCGTGAGACCGGTCGGCAGTATCTCGAGTTGCTCGATCGGATCGCCGAACGTCAGCTCAATGCGAACGTCTCCGTGAAGCTGACGGCACTCGGACAGGACATCAGCGATGCGTTGTGCATCGAGGTGGTGCGCGAAGTGCTCGAGCGGGCCAAGCGGTACAACAGCTTCGTCCGCCTGGACATGGAGTCGAGCGCATACACCGATCGTACGATCGACCTGTTCGAACAGCATCTGTATCCGGATTTCCGCGACAACGTCGGCATCGTCCTGCAGAGTTCGCTGCGCCGGACGCTCAAGGACATCGATCGGGCCAACGAGATCCAGTGCCGCACCCGCATCTGCAAGGGTGCCTATCTCGAGCCGCCTGAGGTCGCGTTCCCCGACAAGGCCGATGTGGACCGGAACTACGTTGAGGCGATGCACCGGCTGATGGAGCACGGCCGCTATCCCGGAATCGCGACTCACGACGAGGCGATCATTGCCGACGCGAAGCGATTCGCCAAGGAGAAGGGGATCAGTCCCGACCGCTTCGAATTCCAGATGCTGTATGGCGTACGCCGTGACCTGCAGGAACAGATCGTGAAGGAAGGCTACCGGATGCGCGTGTACGTACCATTCGGCAGCCAGTGGTATCCGTACCTGATGCGTCGATTGGCCGAACGCCCGGCCAACATCGCGTTCATGGCGGGGAACATCATGAAGGAGTCGTTGCGCGGTTGAGGTTCTCCTGAGCGACACCCATGCAGGGCATCATCACCCGCCGGATCACTCGGCGGGTGATGAGCGGACCCTCGGCGGCTACATGGCGGTCCACAAGCGACCGGCCGCCTTCGAAGGCGTGGATGGCTTTGCCTACTCCGCCGACATCCTCACGGATACCACCGGCGACCGTACGGCGCCGTGGGGCGCCTTTCTCGTGTTCGTGCGATGGGGCTCCGGTGAGCCGGAGGTGCAGGGGCATCTCGAGACCGGCTTTCTCGTGTCGGGAGCGAGTGAGGCGGTGGTCCGGCATCAGCTTGGCGCCATGCAGTTGGATGTCGTGAAAGCCACGCTGGATGGTCTCATTCGTGGACGCCGGGCGTGACCAGTCCATACGGCCCGCAGATCGATGGCGAACTCTCGCTTGACGGTGTCGTGGTGCAGGGCACCGGCGGCGTCTGGGATGTGCGGGTCGCCAGCGGGTCCGTGGTCGCGGCATCGCTCCGCGGGCGTCTCAAGCATGATGAGCATGGCGCACTCAAGCTGGCGGTCGGCGATCGGGTGACGATCGCATGGGAAAATCGCGATCCGGGTTCGTGGATGATCACCGGTATTCATGCGCGCTCGAGCAAGCTGGCGCGTCGCGCACCCGGCGGCGCGCGTGGCGAACGGGTCGTCGTGGCCAATCTCGATCAGGTGCTCGTCGTGTTCGCCGCGGCACGACCGGAGCCGCATCCGCGCATGCTCGATCGCTTCCTCGTTATCGCCGAAGCGAACGACATCGCAGCCCGCATCATCGTGAACAAGTGCGATCTGGTGGAGCCCGAGGTCGCCCACGCGCTCTTTGCGGAGCATGTCGCAGCGGGCTACCCGGTGCACTTCACGAGTGTGAAGACGGGCGAGGGGCTCGCCGCGCTCCGTCAGGAAATGGCGGGGCGCAGTTCTGCCCTCTCGGGACCATCAGGAGTCGGGAAGTCCTCGTTGATGAATGCGCTCTTCCCGGGGCTCACGTTGCGCACGGCGGAGATCAGCGACAGCGTGAACAAGGGCCGACACACCACCGTAGGCGCGGTGCTGCACCCCCTGCCCTGTGGCGGGTTCGTGGCCGATACCCCGGGGCTGCGGGAAGTCGGCCTGTGGGGGATCGATCCCCGCGATGTCGCCCACTGTTTTCCGGAGTTCCGCCCCTATCTGAACGAGTGTCGGTTTGGGGATTGTACGCACGTTGTCGAACCGGGGTGCGCCATTCGCGAGGCGCTGGCGCTCGGCGCGGTGTCGATGGGGCGCTACGAGAGCTACGTCAAGCTGCGCGAGGAGCTGAACGCGACCCGATAGGACGGGGTTTGTTCGGGCGAGGGGTCCGGCGGGGTGACGGTCGTGACGCCGGAGGCGGGTCGGGAGTCTTTCCACCGAGTAAGAGCCCAAAGAGACCTGGGCTCGACCATGACCTGTAGCCCTCCCTCTCATGTCCGAAGACCGTCAGTCGACTGCCACCGCTGAGGAGCACATGCCGTCGCTCGAGCAACTGCGCATGCTCGTCCCGGCGTACGTGCTTGGCGCACTCGACGCGAGTGACCGCGCGCTGTTCGAGCGCGGCATGGCAACGCCGGCGGTCGCTCGCGTGCTGCAGGGGGAGATCGACATGCATAGCGCGTCGCTGTCGACGCTCATGACGCCGACCGTGCCCGTCGCGGCAGCGCCGGTCGAGGCAACACCGGTCGCGGCAACTGCCGCCCGCGGATCGTCGGCACGTCCCGCGGTGCGTGTGGACACGTCCGCGTATCGGGAGGATGGTGACGCCGAAGGCGAGCGCCCGAAGCGTCCCACACCGATGTACGCGACGGCGTACCGTATGGATGAGTGGGAACCTGGTGATGCGCCACGACCGAACAATCGGAGCCAGAAGCCGGCGAAGGCGAAGCGCACGCGCGAGACGGAGCGGCACAGCGAGCGCGCAGATCGCCCCACGCCGCGCAGCGTCCGCGTGCAGCCCGCAGCGGATACCGCTCGTCGTTCCACCACGGCGTCACCGTTGATGACCGCGCCTCGGCCGGTCGCGTCGCCCCTCACCGAGGCACGGATCGCGCCGGACGTCGACCGGTTGGATCTTCCGTTGCTCGAGGCGGCCGTCGATGACCTGTTCTCGGATGACTGGTCGCAGGCCGCGCCGAGGACGGACGTTGACGCGACCGTATCGGCGCATGCTGATGATCAAGCGGGGGCCGCACCAGCCCCGCGCGGACCTGTCGTCCGTCGACCCAAGCGCACGCGTGGCGACGACGGTGACGGTCAGTCGGGGAAGCGAGCGGCCCAGTCGCCGCTTGGGTTCGGTAACGCTGACGAGGATGGCGCGCTTGATGATGCGTACGCCCCTCGTTCGCGCCGCGGCGCGCGAGGTCGTCCTTGGGCGATGCTCACGTTGGGTGCCGTCGCACTCGGCGCCATCGGCATCGCCGCGTGGCAAGGGCTGCGCGCAAGCCGACTGCAGGAGCGTTTGCTCATGCAGCCGGCGTTGGATGCAGTGGGCAGTGCTACGGGAGGCAGTGCCGCGGTTGGTAGTCCTGCGGTTGGCCGCGCCGAGGGCGCACCGTCACTCGATTCGAACGCGACGACGGCGGTCGCTGCACCCGCGGGAACTGCACCGACCGTCGCCACGCCGACTGTCGCTCCGGCGCCGGTCGCCTCGCCAGATGCCAAACCCGCGTCGCCCGCCGCACCGTCGAGCACCTCCGGCGCCATCCCGGTGCCCAAGGATGATCGATTCGCGACGCTTTTCGACGCGAAGTCCGGGCTGACGGTCGTGGCGCTCGATCCCACCGCACCGGGGAGTACGGCGGGCGCACAGCTCTTTTGGAACGTCGAACGTGGCACGGGCGCCATGCATATGTATGGGCTGCCCGCGCTCGCTGCTGATCGCAGCTACACGCTCTGGATGTTGCAGGCGGGACGCCTTTCGGCCGTCACGCGCTTCCGCTCGGATGACAAGGGCCGTGCGCTGGTCCCCAGCATCCCGATGCCGACTTCGCGATCACAGGTGACATCCTTCGCAATCACGGTGGAGCCGTATGGTGGCTCACCGCGTCCGAGTACGGTGCCGATCCTGATCGGCGATCTCGCGCCGGTGTCGCAGCCCGCCGCGCCGCGCCGCTGAGTCGCCGTTAAGTCGCCGTTAAGTCGCCGTTAAGTCGCCGCGCCGCTCAGGCGCCGCGGCGCGAGAACTCGACGACGATCGCCGGTTACTTCGCGCGGACCGAACCGAGGCCGCCGTCAACGCCGACAATCTGACCAGTCACCCAGGCCGCGTCGTCACTCAAGAGCCACTGCATGGCGGGGGCGATGTCGGCGGGGCTCCCGATGCGTCCTAGCGCGTGCATGCCCTGCGACGCCTCGCGTGCCGTCGGTGATCCCGTGATGCGCGCCGTGAGCGGCGTTTCAACCAGTCCCGGCGCCACCGCGTTGAAGCGCAGGCCACGCGGTGCGTAGGTCGCGGCGGCGGAGAGGACGAGCCCCTGAATGCCCCCCTTGGCGGCGGCAATCGCTTCGTGATTCGCCAAGCCGATGCGTGCGGCGGCACTACTGCACAACACCACACTGCCACCCGCAGTCATCACGCGCGCCGCCGCTCGCACGACACCGAACGCGCTCGTGAGATTCTGCGCGATGGTCTGCTGGAACTCGTCGAAGCGGGTAAGATGCGCGGGCTTGAGGATCAGCGAGCCGACACAGTGGGCCACGCCGCCGATGGCACCATACTGGGCGACGGCCGCATCCATCGCGGCATCGATCTGTGCCCAGTCGGTCACATCCGCAGCATGCCACGGGGCCTGCACCTCGGCGCCGAGCGCTGCGAGCGCATCCGGTCGGCGCGCGCTCAAAAAGAGTGGATGTCCCGCCGAAGCGAGGCGACGGGCCAGAGCAGCACCGATACCACCGGTGGCGCCAAAAATCAGAATCGGAGCAGGAGTCGAAGCCATGCACGCGCAATCCCCCACACGTGCATTTGGTTCCCCGTCGTGTGACGACGGTCGCTATGCGACTAGGGCGATAGTCGCCGCCGCACCCACACCCCGGCTTCACGCCGATACTGAATGCGGTCATGGAGTCGACTGGCTCGCCCCTGCCAGAATTCGATCTCTTCCGGCACCACGCGGAAGCCGCCCCAGTGCTCTGGGAGCGGCACATGGCCATCGGCAAAGCGGACATCATTCTCGGCCAACTGGGCCTCCAGCACCTCGCGCGACGGGAGCACGCTGCTCTGCGTCGAGGTCCATGCGCCAATGCGGCTGGGGAGCGGACGCGACTGGAAGTACGCATCGGACTCCGCGCGATTCACGCGCTGCACCGCACCATTGATGCGGACCTGGCGCTCCAGCTCCCCCCAGAAGAAGCAGAGGGATGCACAGGGATTGTCGGCCAGCTCTCCACCCTTGCGGCTGCGATAGTCGGTGTAAAACACGAAGCCACGGGCATCCACCCCTTTGAGCAGCACCATGCGCGCCGACGGATACGCATCCGGCGTCGCCGTGGCGAGACACATCGCATTCGGCTCCACCACCTGCGCGGCCACCGCGTCGTTGAACCAGGCGCCGAACTGCACGATCGGATCGGCGTCCACCTCCGTCTCGGACAACGAGGCGCGTCGGTAATCGGTACGAATGTCGGCGATGGAGAGGGACATCAGGAGCAGCCTCAAAAGGTCAACAGGTGGGTCAGCGATCAGGTCAGCGGATATCCAGAACCAGCGCGCCGGCAGCGGGATGCGCGGTACACTGCCCGCCGAACCGCCCCGTCGGCACCTCATAGGCCCGCCGTTCCCCCGCAGTCACCCGCAACATGGCCAGCGTGTGATCGCGATCGTCGGTATTGACCACTGTGATGCGTCGACGATCTCCCAATCGCCAGCCGCGCTTGGTGATCACCACGGTATCAGGAAGTGGCCGTTCACCGTCGGCGTCACGCAGGCGCGCGGTGCCATCGGGAAGAATGCGGATTTCCGCGTCGGCTCGGGGCCACGTTATCCATGTAACTGCGCCCGTCAGTACGACGAGCAGTCCCATCAGGGCGAGTCGACCACGCGTCATGGGCACAAACCTCAGAGCAGCTGCGCCAGATCGTGGGCGAGCGTCTTCCATGGGGAGCCGTACGGATACAGGGCAATGAGACGCCCCTGATCATCGAGCAGATGTACCTGCGACGAATGACTCACGAGATGCGCCGCATGATCCGACGAGACGTCAGGTGTCGCCGCGATGCCGTACGCCTGCAGGATCGACACCGTCGTGAGCGGGTCGGCGGACACGCCGATGAAGGCGGGATCGAACTTGCGCGCGTAGTCGGCTGCCACCTGTGGCGTATCGCGATCGGGATCGACCGAGATGAAGACGAAGCGCACCCGCGATGCCGCCTCGCCCAGCGTCGACTTCACCCGCGTGAAGTCGGCCATGGTGGTGGGACAGACATCCGGGCAGTTCGTGTAGCCAAAGAAGAGGACGGTGTACTGTCCTGCCGTCGGTGCCGTGCTGAACGATGAGCCGTCAACGCGCGTGAAGGTGAAGGTCGGCATCGCCTTCGGCGGATCGATCACCATGCCTTCAAGGCCACGATCGCACGCCCCAAGCCCAGCGGCGAGTGCCACAATGCCGAGCGTGCGTAGCCCGAGCCCGATCATGGCCATCACGCGGCGCACCGTGCACAGAGACCGTACAGCACCACTTCATGCGACTCGAGCAGGAAGCCCGACGGCGCGAGGCCGCTCAAATCTCCGGGGCATCCGTGGATTTCAAACACGCACGCGCATCCACGGCACCGGAAATGATGATGATGCGCGGCTCCTGCCCGTTCGTACCGCGGCGCTTCACCAGGCAATTCCACCGCGACGAGCCACCCCGATTCCACCAGCGAGTTGATGGTCCGGTAGACGGTGGCGATGCCCAGTTTGGCAATGTGCGAGCGACCGGCTTCAAGGACCTCCGTCGGCCCCAGCGGGCGCGGATTCTCCTCGAACACCTGCCGAATGGCGTCGCGTTGCCGAGTGTTGCGTTCCATCCCTCCAATATGCGAGTGGCGGTGGACGCCGTGCACCCATTGATTTCCAGTCGATGCATTCCTCCGACCTGCCGCATCCCGCACCCGTACCTTGGCGTCGCTGGCTTCTGGTCACGCTGATCGCCACGCTGGCCGCGCATGCGCTCGACCCGCTCGCGTGGCAGCATCTGCGACTCCCAAAGGTGAACGATACCGATTGGGGGCGCATGTTACGCACCCTCGGCTATCTCCCGCTCTGGGTCGTTCTGGCGGTCGTCTCGCGCCTGCAGACGGGTGAGGCGGCGCTCCGGTCCTATCGCACGTCGCTGCTCGTGCTGGCGCCGCTCGCGGGCGGACTGACGGCGGAGCTGCTCAAGCTCGCGATCCGTCGCCTGCGTCCCGATCCGGAGCAGTTCGGCTATCTGTTCCGCACTCTCGCCGAGGGCCCCCTGTCGAACCGTGGGATGGGGATGCCAAGTTCGCATGTGCTGGTGGCGTTCGCGGGCGCGGCCGCGCTGGGGATCCTCTTCCCTCGGCTCCGTTGGCTGGCCGTGATCCTGGCGACGGGGTGTGCGCTCACCCGGGTGCTGGCGTTGGGGCATTTTTTGAGTGATACGGTCGTGGCGGCCTGTCTGGGGTGGCTGGTGGCGCACCTCGTGGCCGGCGCGCTGGCTCGCCGAGCTACTTGAGAATCGGTTCGCAATTGGATTGATTTGAGGGATGCGGACTGCCCCCATGGCTGATCCATCCCCCATCGGCAGCCGATCATGACCCACGCGATGCTCATCGCCAGCGTCGGCGCTCTCGCCACGGGACCGGTCGTGGCCCGGCTTGCGCGCTCCCGTCCGGGGCTCCTGTCGTTCGTCGACGGTTTCGTGCTCATCGCGATCGGTGGGCTCGTGATGCTGGAGGTCATCCCGCACGCGCTTGCGGAGGGTGACTGGTTGGCGGGGCTGTTCATGGTGGCCGGCTTCACGTTGCCGACGATGGCCGAACGGCTGTTGCACTACGGCGTCCGGCAGACGCACACCGTGGTCCTGCTGTTGGCGCTGATCGGCATCGCGATCCACTCGGCGCTTGATGGCAGCGCGCTGGCGCAGGTCACAACCAGTGGCTCCGCGCTGCTCGGCTACGGGGTCATTCTCCATCAGCTGCCCGTGAGCCTGATGGTGTGGTGGGTGCTGGATGATCGGCCGCGCGCCTGGACGTGGGGGGCGCTGTCGCTCATGGCGGCCACCACCGTGGCCGGATATATCGCCGAGCCGGCGATGTTCGCGATGCTGCCGAAGACGGCGGGCGTGTGGTTCGAGGCGCTCGTTGGTGGGTCCCTGCTGCACGTGATCGCGCATTCCGCGCACGATCACGATCACGCGCACAATCACACGCACGATCATTCGCATGATCATGCGCACGAGCATTCCCACAGCCACGCGCACGACCATTCGCACGATCATGCGCACGGTCCTGCAGCGGCGGGATCATCGGTGCGATGGGCGAGCGGGATTGGCGCGCTCGTCGGGGCGGCGCTGCTCGTGCTGTTGCACGTGATCGGGCAGGATCCCGCGCAGAAAACGCCGGGGCATGCCACCTGGTCTGCGTTCCTCAGCTTGGCGTTCGATAGCGCGCCCGCCGTGTTGCTGGCGTATGTCGCGGCGGGGCTCTTCTCGGCGTGGGTCCCACCGGGAAGTCTGGCATGGATGAGCCGAGGCTCTCGTGTGCGTCAGGGGTTCGCCGGGATGGCGGTCGGGCTGCCATTACCCATCTGCTCCTGCGGCGTTGTGCCCCTGTATCAACAGCTCATTCAGCAGGGCGCGTCGACCACCGCCGCAATCGCGTTTCTGATCGCCACACCCGAACTCGGCATCGACGCAATTCTCCTGTCGTTCCCATTGCTCGGGGCGGAGTACGCGATCCTTCGCATTGTCGCCGCCGCCGTTACAGCGATGGTGGTGGCGCTGGTGATGGGGCGGGGCGTACAACGGAGCGCACGCGGGCTGCCGCTGTTTGCACCGGACGCATCGCACTACGTGGCGTCCACCCGTGAGAAGTTGGGGCGCGCCGTTCGTTCCGGTTTCGGTGATCTGGTGGATCACACCGCGCCGTGGATTCTGGTCGGACTCCTCATTGCGGCGATCCTCCAACCGGTGCTGACCGGCTCGTGGATCACCCGCATGCCGACGGGGCTCGATGTGCTCGTCTTCGCTGCCGTGGGGTTGCCGCTCTACATCTGCGCCTCCGCCTCCACGCCGCTGGTGGCCGTGTTGGTGGCTGCCGGCGTATCGCCGGGGGCGGGACTGGCACTGCTCCTGACCGGACCGGCGACAAACGTCACCACGATCGGCATTCTGACCCGGATGCATGGACGCCGATTCGCCATCGGCTTCTCCACGATGATGATGGTGACCGCCATCAGTCTCGGTCTGGCCGTGAATGCCTTCGCCCCGCGCCTTGCCTCCACACAGCCGGCGCTGGCGATCGAAGCGGTCGGTACGCCCTTGCAGTGGATCGCCGTTGTGTGCGTTGGCGCGCTGTACGTGGCCGCCGTGCTCCGACGGGGCGCTCGGGGATTCCTCAAGGAGCTCTCGCTCAGCGACGCCAACGCGATGCCCTGACGGGGTGATCTTCCCCGTTGGTCACGGGGGTCCCCATCAAGAGGGTCCCCATCATGAGGGTCCCCATCAAGAGGGTCCCCATCAAGCGCCGAGGCCGTCGGTGTTTTCCGCTAGAATACAGAGGCTGTTTGCTGCGTTCTCCCGTACACCCCATCATGCGCATTCCTTCGATGCTCCGTCGCCGCGTGGCCTTCGCTGCGCTGGTCCTCTGTGGGCTCCCGCTCGCTGACGTGCGTGCCGTCACGCCTGTGGGCACCGCCGAATCACCCGTAGAGCCCGCGCGGCGACGGCTGCCGCATCTCAAGCTGAAGCGCGCGTTCCCGGCACCCGATTCCACGGTATCCACCGCACCAGAATCGATTCGCTTGTGGTTCAGCGAAGACGCGGATCTCATCGCCACGCGCATCACCGTCGCGGCCGCCAACGGCGTGACCATCGGCATGCGCAAGCCCGTGCGCGCGCCGGGGCGCGACATGCCCATCACGGCGGCCTTTACCGCTCCGCTCGCGCCCGGCCGCTACACCGTGACGTGGAAGACGATGTCGAAGGACGGACATGTGGTGAACGGCGCGTACGACTTCGTCTTCGCCGCGCGCTGAATGGGGGAGGGCGCCACGCCGTTCATGCCCACGCTGTTGGCGTCGGCGCCTGCGGTCATCGAGCCAGTCGCGCGCCTGCTGTTGTATCTGGGTGTTGTCATCGCGCTGGGTCGAGCATTCACCGGCGCGTATGCGTCGCCGGCGCCGAACGGATCGCCCATCGCGCGCCGCGTGTTGGTGTGGGGTGGCGTGACGGCGCTGGTCGTCGCACCGCTGCTTCTCTTGCAGCGGCAACTCACCGCGCTCGACATGTCCCTCGCCGAGGCGCCACTGCTGCTTCGTGAGAGTGCCTGGGGGCGCGGGTGGATTGCCGTGGCGG
>JBDKIJ010000328.1:0-4717 GCA_039797155.1 Gemmatimonadota bacterium
ACTCCTGCAGCTTCCCCTGCCGCTCCATCAGCTTGTCGAAGTCCGCATCCGGCTCGGCGAACTGCAACGAGATCGCATTGAATTCGTTCAGCGCATCGCGCTGCGCCTTGACCGCGAGTTCCACGTTGCCGCGCACGTCGAGCGTCGCATCGAGCTCCGGCTCCTGCGCGAGATAGCCGATGCGCGTACCCTTGTGCGCCCAGGCTTCGCCCTGAAACTCGGTGTCGATCCCCGCCATGATCTTGAGGAGCGACGACTTACCGGCGCCGTTCGGACCAAGGACGCCGATCTTGGCGCCCGGGTAGAAGGAGAGCCAAATGTCGTCGAGGATGATGCGCGAAGGTGGAACCACCTTGCGCAGCCCCTTCATGACGTAGATGAATTGCGGAGCCATGGGCGACGTACAGGATATAGGAAAGCGGGATGGACGCCGACGCGCGCCCCAGCCCGACTACTCAGGCGAAAGCTAACGATCGCGCGACGACGCCGACGGGTAAACACTCGCGGCTGGTGGCAGGACGAAGGGGGATCCGGAGGCAGGCGGCAGGCGCGTCGTATCGCCCCCGGCACCCGGCATCCAGATCCCCCTTCGTCCTGCTCTCGCGGGGGTTCGCCCCCCGATGGCTTACTTCGCCGGCAACAACGCCAACGCCCGCTGCGCGACCAATCGCCCCGTCGCCGCCGTGGGGTGGAAGCCATCCCAGTAGAAGAACCCATCCGGCGCGGTGCACACCGACGTCCCCGTGACGCACGCCCCCGTCACATTGGTGAATCCGAATCCACTCGGTGCCGCCAGCACTTCGGCCGTGAGCCCGCCCAGATCGAAGTAGTACAACGTCAGTCCCGGGCTTGAGGACCGGATCGCCGTCAGCTGCCCGCCCAACGACGTATTGAAGAAATTCGACAGATTGGTCGCCGCGCCCATCGCCTGCGGGCCCGCACTCCGCACCAGCGGCGTCTTGCCGATATCCGTGCTGTTGGCCAGCAGGATATGCCGAGCGCCCGCGGCATAGAGCTTGTTGACCATGGTGACGACGTTCGTCACCGCGGTCGGGACAATCACGCCGACGTTCGGATTCGTGAGGGAGAGGGCATCGTTGATGTCGTTGCCGACGGTCGCCGCATTGATGACGAACAGCGCCCGATCGCGGTTGGCCGCCGACCCAGCGGCCGCGAGGTAGCTATCCACCTGCTGCATCATGTTCGGCACGCCCTGCGTGGTCCCCGGCACCGTGCCAGTCCGCGCGCCGCTGAAAGCGTAGTTCGTACCGCCCGTGCGTGACGGGGTCACGGTGGCGCCGTATTTCTGCGCCACGAGCTCGACCCACAGCGGTCCGTTGGACACGCGATTGTTGAAATAGGGCGCCGGGGGGCACGACGTGGGCGACAGGTTGCACGCATTGCCGGTGTCATCGAGGCTCGCCCCGAACACCACCATGGTGCTGAAGAGCGACGGCGCGGCCGGCGCGGTCGTCGTGGTGTCGTCGCCGCACGCAGCCACGAAAAGCAGCGCGCCGACACCAATCGCTGTGCGCTGAATTGAACGAAGGAAGGATGAGGTCGTCATGATGTCCGGACGCTAATCACCCCCGGAAGTGTGTCCTGCCGGGAACCACCCTGTGACCCCAGTCGTATCTTTCGGGCCATGCTCGCACCCCTCGCCCTGCTCCAGGTCGCCGACCTGTCCGCCAAGCTGTCCGACAGTCCGGCCACCGTCCTTCCGCTGCTCTTCGGCGCGGGGGTCCTGACGTCGCTGACGCCGTGCGTCTACCCGATGATCCCGATCACGGCGGCCATAGTCGGCGGGCAAAGCCAATCATCATTAGATCAAAACAGCGCCAGCATCGCGTCAAAATGGCGTCCACTCGGCCTTTCCCTCGCCTACGTGATGGGACTGGCCACCGTCTACGCCCTCCTCGGCGTCGTCGCCGGCATGACCGGCACCATGTTCGGCACCATTTCGTCCAACCCGTGGGCGTACTTCACCATGGCCAACTTGCTCATGGTCGCCGCCCTGTCGATGTTCGACGTGCTCCCGGTTCGCGTCCCGACCGCCCTCCTGCAGAAGGCCGCAGGGGCCGGAACGGGTGGACGCGCCGCTGGCGCCTTCATCATGGGGAGCGCCTCGGGACTCGTCGCCGCCCCCTGCTCGGCCCCGGTCATGGCCGCCGTCCTGACCTGGGTGGCGACAACCCAATCACCCCTCCTGGGCTTCGCCTACCTCTTCGCCTTCTCGCTCGGGATGTGCACCCTGCTGGTGATTGTCGGGCTCTCCGCCGGCACCCTCACCCGCCTCCCGCGCGCCGGCGCCTGGATGCTCACGGTGAAAAAGGGGTTCGCGTTCATCATGTTGGGGATGGCAGAGTACTACCTCATCAAGATGGGGCAGGTCTACTTCTGACCCCCCTGCCAACGCCGCTTCCTCCCGTTCACGCCACTCACCATGTCTTTCCGTTCGCTCATCACCCGCAGCGCGGCCCTTCTGGCATTCGCCATCGCTACGCCGGTGCTCACGCACGCCCAGGACCTCGGCATCGCCATCGGTGAGAAAGCCCCCGGCGGCCCGCTCGAAACGCTGGACGGGAAGCCCGTCGACTTGACGGCCTACCTGGGCAAGCAGCCAGTGGTCCTCGAGTTCTGGGCCACCTGGTGCGACAACTGCAAGAAGCTCGACCCCACCATGCGCGCCGCACACACCACCTTCGGCAAGTCGGTGCAATTCATCACCGTCGCGGTATCGGTGAATCAGACCGCCGAGCGCGTGAAGGCGTACCAGCAGCGCTATGCGCTGCCGGGGGTGGTCCTCTACGACCGGAAGGGCGTCGTCAGCGGCGCGTACGATGCGCCGGCCACGAGCTACGTGGTGGTCATCGACAAGCGCGGCACGGTGATCTACACCGGCCTCGGCGGCACACAGAATCTCGACGCCGCCATTCGGAAAGCCCTCTGAGCGGCGCGCTACCCCTGCGCCTTGAGCACGCGCGCGGCTTCCGCCTCGAGCCCTGACACTAGCGCCTCGATGTGCGACTCAGTCGTACGCGCGTTCATCACGGTGGCACGCAGCACCCGCCGCCCGTGCAGTGTCGTCGCTGTGATCCACCCGCGCCCGCTGCGATTGTACCGCTCGCGGAGGGCATCGGTGAGCGCATTGCGCTCGTCGAGCGGCACATGTGGCGGGTTCCACGCGAAGCAGAGAATATTCGATTCCGGCTCATGCAACGGCAGGAACATCGGATGACCGATCAGTAGGGCATGCAGCGTGCGCGCCATGTGGCACAGGCGATCGTACAGGGCCGCCAGCGCGTCGGATCCGTACCGCTCGAAGGCCACCCACACCTTGAGCACATCCGCGCGACGCGAACACTGGAAGGAGCGTGGTCCCATATCCCACGCGCGCGCATCCTCGGCCGGCGTGAACAGATACGGTGCCGTCTGCGAAAATGCCGCTTCGAGATCATGCTCATGCCGCATGAGCAGCATCCCGGCCGACAACGGCAACAGCAGCGTCTTGTGCGGATCCCATGCCACACTGCGGGCGCGATGGATCCCTCGCACGCGATGCCGATGCGACGCCGAAAGCAGCGCGGCCCCACCATGGGCTGCGTCAACATGAAACCAGAGCGGGCCGAGCTCATCGGCAAAGTCGTCGCAGGCATCGGCGATCGCCTCGAGATCATCGAAGGCGCCCGTCGCCGTGCACCCGGCCGTCCCGACCACCGCCATCACGCGCGTCCCCGCATCGCGCAGACGGGTCAGCGTGTCGCGCAGCTTCCCGATGCTCATGTGGTACTCATGACTCGGCACCGTGATCACGCGCGACTGTCCAAGTCCCATTTCGCCTGCGGCGCGCGCGACGGCATAATGGGCATGCTCGCCGCACACGATCACCGGAGGACGGGCCCCGACGCCGTTGTTCCAGACATCCGGAATGGCCCGACTGCGCGCGGCGAGCAGCGCGGCGAACGTCGCCTCCGTCCCGCCGGACGTCATCGTGCCACCGGCGCGCGCGTCCCATCCCACCAGATCGGTCATCCACTCGATGACCTGATGCTCGAGCGGCGTGAATGACGGGGACATCTCGCGGACCGCTTGCGACTGGTTCAGCGCGCTGATCAACGCATCGGTCCATACCGCAGCCGGGAGCGGCGCCGACACTTGATGGCCGATGTACATCGGATGCGCCAACCGATTCACGTCGCTCAGCAACTGCTGCGACAAGCGCCGCGCCACATCCGCGAGCGGACGCGGATGCTTCGGCATCGGCTGCGCCAGACGGTCAGCGATCACCTCAGCGCTGTGCCAGGTGGACACCGGCCCTTCGCCCTTCCGCGTCTCCGCGAAGTACTGGGCGGCCAATTCGAGAATCGGGTGCGCGGCTTCCAGCGTGGTATCCGCTTCCAGCAGCGCCAGCGGATCGACGGCGTCGTCGTAATTCATGGGCGTCATGGACTCCTCCATGTGATAAACGATGGAGCGTGTCTCACGATACACAACGGACCACACCGGGACAGCCGCTGGGCCGTCCCGCGTTCGCTCAGGGCGAGGTCACCAGCGTACACCGATGGGGATCCCACCGCCAATGGCGCAGGCTGTTGCAGTGCACCCCGCCGATCCACCGATCGATGCCGTTCGCGCGCACCAGATCGGCCCGATCACGTATGACATCCTGTCCGAAGGCCGTGAGCTCGACGGGTCGGTCCCAGAAGGCCCGCCCATC